>JAYSTG010000451.1:0-9095 GCA_043719965.1 Saprospiraceae bacterium
GGTCTTTTGTTTTTTGATTCTTACTAAAAATATTAAATTATTTTTAGCAAAAGACCCTTATTTGCAACCTTAATTTTCAACTAAGTTTGGGACAAGCCCTTTTTAGGGAAGATGTTTAATAATTATTGGATAGAAGCTATTGATATTAACGCAAAGATTGCCCCATCCATTTCGCTTAACCTGCTTGACAAGAAATTATTTTCAAGTAAAAAGCTTTTGGGTAGGTGGATATTGGTTGACTTTTGGGGCACATGGTGCAGACCTTGCAGAGAAGAACACCCCGATCTGCAGAAATTTTATCAATCAATTGTTCTGAAAAATCCTAATAAAATATCTCTTTTGACGATCGCTTGTAGGGATATAGATAAAAATGTTAGGGCATACATAAAAGAAAAGAATTTTTCATTCCCTGTTGAGTTGTCTGACAATAAAGTTGAAAATATTTATTCTGTACAAGGGTATCCAACCAAGATTTTGATTACCCCCAAAGGAAAATACATCACAGTTCCGTCTGGTACTGACTGGATAAATTTTGTTAAACAATATTGCGACTTGTATCAAATCAGCACTGCACACAACATTTAACTAAAACAAAGACATCTCATAAATCTTATCCATCTGCTTAACAATCTATGAATCACCAACATTTGGATTTTTCGCAAGTGTAGTATGACAAACCATCTTCAGCCAGCCTACTACCATCGGGCAGATTAAAGACTATTGATGAAATTTTTTTATCAATTCCCTAATTTCAAATAAATTTGCATACGATATTTGTTAAACTAATCATATTAAATTTTTATTTAATGTGAATATCTGATTAATTTTATTCCATGAAGAAAAAAATTGCTTTTGTGACTGGAGGATATTCCGGCGAAAAAGTCATCTCCTATGAAAGCGCTAAGATTATCGAAACCAACGTAGATCGTAGCCTGTTCGACTTATATAGAATCGATATTCGTCCAGATGGTTGGTATTACAATCCATCACCGGGAGTTGAAATCCCACTCGATAAAAATGATTTCAGTGTACAAGAAGGCGATCATAGACTTACCTTCGATGCAGTGTTATGTGGAATTCATGGCACGCCAGGTGAAGATGGCAAGCTTCAAGGCTATTTTGACCTTATCGGGATGCCCTATACTGCCTGTGATGTGGCCTCTTCCGCCATCACATTCAATAAAAGATATACCGTAGCAGTCGCTGCATTCTCGGGAATACCAGTAGCCAATTCACTACACTATTTCAAATCAGATTCTATAGATCTCTCTTCCATTATTAAGCAATTAAAATTGCCTTATTTCGTCAAACCAAATAATGGAGGCTCCAGTATCGGTATGACTAAAGTGAATGAAGCGTCCCAATTAGCAGCCGCTATCCAAAAAGCCTTTAAAGAAGATGATCAGATCCTGATCGAAGAATTTATATCTGGCACAGAATTAACGATTGGCGTATACCTTCAACAGGGTGAAATCATCACCTTGCCGATCACGGAGATTAGAAGTAAAAAAGAGTTTTTTGACTATGAAGCGAAGTATACTACAGGAATGGCGGAAGAAATCACTCCAGCGCCTGTGGAGCCATTCATTGCTGAATTGATTCGAATCCAATCCAAAAAATTGTATAGGATATTTAATTGTAAAGGTGTGATTAGAGTGGATTTTATTTACAATGCAGATGAACATAAAGCTTATATGCTTGAGATCAATACTGTACCGGGACAGAGTGCGAATAGTCTGGTGCCTCAACAAGTACGAGCATCCGGATCTGACATGAAGTCATTTTATACTACTTTAATAACATCCTGTCTTCGATAGTTCAATTTTGGATTTGACCATTTTTGCGAGCTTGTCTGACAAAATCTATGATTTTGTCATAGCTAGCCATACCCTCTTTAACACCTTGAACTTTTAAATATCGATCATAAATCATATCTCTAAGGATCGGAAATACATCAGGATATTTCATCATGGCTTTGTTGATTTCATCCAAGTCATCTGTAATAGTTTTAGGCAAGGTTTCTCTGATCTTTACATAATCGTCTGGAAAAAAATAGCGGTAGGTACCAGCTATATATCTATAATACCCAAGATGTCCACTGTAGGCCATAGTGCTGTCTCCTAAAGAAGTCAATGCCATATAAGCCAAAAAATTGCACGCCCCTTCATCTGTCACACCATAGCCATGACACATCTCATGCGCCTGAGTAAAGCCCAATTGGATTGGATGTAATCCGGCATCTACATAAGCTTCGCCTGTAAAAGGCATGTAAAATCCGGCCGTTTTTATACTCAACAAAGTCCCTCTTGGATATAACGCTTTTACGCGAATCTTACCTGGACTGGTGTACCCATATTGAGCACAAATTTTTTTTATTGCCTCTCTGATATGAACTTCATTTTCAACAGGAGAGTAAATCATTAATTTATCAGGCCTGGAAGATATCAATGCGCTTTTGGCCAAGGCAAATTCTTGTCTCAAGGTGTTGTTGTCGAGGGGAGAAATTGAGATCGGATATCGAGTTGAAAATGGGTTGCGTCGATAATTATATGCCCATAACCAATAAAACAGAAATACGATAACAATCACCCCTAAGAGGATACGCATGGTTTTAGAAAAAGGTGAATGGGTGGACCTAATAGCTCGAATAAATAAAAACAAAATGAGGATAAGGAAAATATAAATAACCGGAAAAGGAACCCAAGAAATTAAGTGAAACCCAAGTCTGATTGAAGGATAAATCCATTGCCCATACAAAACTTCTATTGCTTTAGTGCCTGGTATGAACAGGGCCAAACTTAGCCCTGTTAACAACATTTTTATAACATTTTTAGACCCAAAACTTAAGGACATATTAAAAAAGCTTCTATATTCGTGGTTCCAGAAAACTTTACTGCAATTTTAGGTGTTATTATACCAATCAAAATAAATATTATGGCTCAAACGCTGACTGACAACAATTTTAAATCAGAAATCTTAGAAAAAAATGGAGTAGCCTTGATAGACTTCTGGGCAGAATGGTGTGGCCCATGTCGCATGATCACTCCTATAATTGAAGAACTATCTTCCGAATATAAGGATAAAGCTACCATCGGAAAAGTCAATGTAGATGATAATGCTGAAGTCACCATGGAATATGGAGTCCGAAGCATTCCTACTTTGTTATTTTTCAAAGATGGAAAATTGGTCGACAGACATGTAGGTGCAACCTCCAAAAAAGTTCTCACGGACAAATTGGAAGCATTGATGTCTTAAATGACTATTTAAAACCTCTTTTATCTACAATACCGGGCCTTTTCGGATAATTCGAAGGGCCTTTTTGTTTACAGCAACAAAATAATTACAAATGTCTGATTAATAATACTTTAACCCAATTGTACTTTAAATCCAAATTGGGTGATATCTCCTTCCAGTCTCTTTTAAAATCAATAAAATATTGTTATTAGTTTAGTCTAAATTCTAAAGGAATGAGGCAAACTTAAATGTACCTTTGCGGATCTTTTTAAAACATCATGGATCGAAATAATATAATTGGTTTTGCATTGATTTTTGTGGTATTGATGGTTTGGTCCTATTTCAATACTCGTCAGCAACAAACTCAACTTTCACAACAACGAATTCAGGATTCTATCGCTCTGGTACAAGCTAAAGAAGATAGTATCAATAGATTGATTTTACGCGGTGGTTCCGACTCTATTGCAAAGACTATAAGAGTACCTTCTCCCTCTTTGAATAGTACTTCAGCACTGTTAGCCACAGACAGTTTAGCCACAGCTAAAGAGTATATATTGGAAAATGAAGTCATAAAATTGACACTAAATAGTTATGGAGGAAAAATAACGAAAGCGGAGCTAAAAGATTTTTCAAAAATGAAAGAAGTCAAAAAAGGACCCGATGAAAAAGCTCCACTCTATCTTTTAAATCATCCTTCCAATCGTTGGAACTTGGCATTAAATATTAATGAAACTACACTCAATTCAAAAGACATTATTTTTAGTACCACCACAACCGATATAAATAAAATCAACTTTAGGGCCATTACCAAAGAAGGCAAAACAATCACACAGACCTATGCTTTAAAACCAAATAGCTACTTGGTAGACTATACTATAACTCTTCCTGGCCTTAAAGGAGCATTAAAAAATAACGTAGCAACTCTTGAATGGCAGAATTATATAGAAGCGCAAGAGAAAGTTGAAAATTTTGAAAAAACTTATACCACGACTCATTACAAGCCTTTTGATAATGATGAAGTGGAACATTTAAAATATGGAGGCAATGATCAAGTGTCTTATCCAGGAAATATTAAATGGATCTCCAATGCACAACAGTTCTTTAATACCTCAATTATTTCCGACCGACCACTAAAAAATCTAAATTTGGAATCCACCCCTGGTGAAGAAGGTGCAAATCACCTTACACAGTTTCGTACTGTAGTGGATATTCCATTTGAAGATTCAGACAGTAAACATTTACAAATCTACATCGGTCCTAATGAGTATGGTAAGCTTAAAGAACTTGGCCATAAAATGGAAAACATTATCTCCTTCGGTGCTAGTATACTTGGTACAGTCAATCGCTGGGTGATCCGACCTGTCTTCAACTTTTTATCAAATTTTTTCAGTAGCAAAGGTATCGTCATATTACTCTTAACATTTATCGTCAAATTGATTCTTTTTCCATTGAGTTATAAAATGCTTCACTCTCAGTCAAAAATGGGGGCACTGAAGCCTGAGCTGGCTCATCTCAAAGAAAAGTTCAAAGATGATCCTCAAGCCATCCAGATGGAGTCCATGAAAATTTATCGTGAATTTGGAGTCAACCCACTTGGAGGCTGTATGCCTATGTTATTACAGATGCCAATTTGGTTAGCTTTATATCAGTTCTTTCCAGCTTCTATTGAATTCAGACAGGCCAGTTTCTTATGGGCTAATGATCTATCTTCATATGATGTATTTGCAAAATTACCCGTGGTACTCCCCTTCTACGGAGGGCATGTAAGCTTATTCACTTTGATTTGGGTAGTATCTACTTTGATATTCACTTATTACAGTACGAAGGATCAGGACTTTTCTATGAACCCAGCCATGAAACATATGCAATACTTGATGCCTATATTTTTCTTATTCTTCTTCAATAATTCAGCAGCAGGTTTGACGGCATATATGGCATTCAGTAATGTGCTCAATATTTTACAGACACTTGGAGGCAAAGCGCTATTTTTCCCAGAGTCAAAAATGAAATTGGAACTTCAAGCAGCAAGAAATAAACCCAAGAAAAAAGGAGGATTCCAAGATCGATTATCTACTATGATGAAAGAACAACAAGAAAAACTTGGACAAAAACAAAAAACGACTAAGAGATGATGGTCAAACCCATATTGATTACTTCTTTATTTCTTGTCGTAATAGCTTGTGCTGCGTCTAGGGCCGTGACCAATACACCAACCGTTGTGTCAAAGAAAGAAACGACCACCGCTCAAAAAAGCCCGCCTACTCAAACTATTCAGGACACCGTCCCTCCCCCTGTATTTAAAATTGACACTTTGTTTTATGTAAGTCATGGGCCATGCTATGGAAAATGCCCCGTATATGATCTCACTATTTTTACGGATGGTACTGTACTAAAGAATGCAGTTAAATTTGTGGATAAGTCAGGACAATTTGTAGGACAATTAATGAAAAATCAAATCAATGAATTGGAGCAGGCCATTGCTAATGGTGGTCCCTGGGTCGGGAAAGAATATTATCCTGCCAAAAACGAGTTTATCTCCGACTTCCCCACGACCACTTATATCATCAAATGGAAAGATCAATCTAAAACCTCCATTGTAAACCATTCTCCGCCAGCAATCTTAAAGTTTCTCGATGACAAGGTCATGGCTTGGATGGACATTTTGGTATGGAAAAACATCAGCAATTAATTATGATTTTGAATTATTCAGATTACTACTTACTTTAGTCTCGAATGAAACAAGTGGCGGTCATTGGTGCTGGAAGTTTTGGAGTTGCCATTGCTAAATTATTATCCCATAATGTCGATGTCTTACTCGTCTCTAGAAATCCTGAGACTCTAGCTAAGATTAATCAGGATCACTCCCTATTCAATACTACTCTATCGCCTAGAATTAAAGCTACCCAATCCTTGCAAGAAGCTATTGATTCCTGTAGACTCATATTCCCAATAGTACCTTCTGATGATTTTGGGAATATGATTCGCGAAGCTGCACCACACTTGAGTCCCGCCCATATACTTATCCATGGTACTAAAGGATTTGTCATCAGTGGTATGGACGAAAATGAAATCGGCGAAAAGGCATTAAAAAAAGAAAATGTACTCACCATGAGTGAGTTAATACGGAAAGAAACCAATGTATTGAGGATAGGTTGCCTCAGTGGTCCTAATTTGGCCAAAGAGATTTTGGATGGTCAACCCACCGCTACGGTGATTGCTAGCGAATTTGATGAGGTCATTCAACTGGGGATCGAAGTCTTGAGCAGTAATAAATTTTTCGTTTTCGGAAGCAATGATTTAAAAGGTGCACAGATCGCCGGAACATTAAAAAACATAATTGCCATTGGTAGTGGGATACTGGATGGAATGGGGATGGGTAAAAATATACAGGCCATATTGATCACGAGAGGATTGAGTGAAATCATCCATTTCGGACAAAATATGGGTACGACAAATAGCGCCTTCCTAGGTACAGCCGGCATAGGAGACCTTATCGCTACCGCAACCAGTCCGGATAGCCGTAATTATCAATTTGGTCGTCGGATAGGTAAGGGTGAAGATGTCACCGTGGTGCTTAAAACTAGTGAAGAATTGGCTGAAGGTGTTCGTACATTGCGTATTGTTTACTTTTTATTAAAGACTTATCATTTACGGTCACCGATCATAGAAATATTGTATAAAGTCGTTTATGAGAATATGAATATCTTAGAGGGAATAAATCTGTTGATGCGATATCCCATCAAAAAAGATGTCGACTTTATCTTAGCGGAAGATTAATACGATGCTGATCATCTATCTACGGCTATTGAAGATATCATTTTGGAGTTTACTTCTGGGATTAGCTATTTACCCTTTTGTGCATATTCTTCATATTCATTTGCTTGCTTCTCTTCACCATCAAGCTGTTCGAGAAAACACCGCAGTACTGCACGGTGAAAAAATTGAACTTGAACTCACCCAGGAGGAATATCGAAAAGCATTCGTGGAGGATGAAGAGATTATTTGGAAAAATAGAAGATACGATGTCGTCGAGATGTTTACTCTCCAGGATGGCCGTGTTCAATTAATAATGATTCACGATTCCTATGAGGAATCGCTCTTGCATTCTATCATAGATTTTCATCGACCGGATCGACGAGACGATCATTCTACTTTAAAAATATCAATTCCGGACTGGATCATCTATCTATTCGATGGCAACTGCGTGATGGGCAGCCTTCTTTTTAATTCGATTTTTAACCACATGCAGCTAACCAATTTACCCTCTTATGGGTTTGCCTGGGGACCGCCTCCAGATATTTATTCTACATCCTGGTAGCTAATTGATCGTAGGCAGTTTATGTTACTACGATAGCTTATTTTATTCAATTCATTTCAAATTGCTCTTATATGAAAAGGTTTTACCTTTTTCTTTTCTTTATATTTAATATTTATACAGCTAGGACTCAAGATAGTATCTTGATACAATCAAAGCTTAAAGAGGTGACGGTAACCGCTACCCGTACTACATTATCGCTTAAGCAATTGGCGCAGTCCATATTCACTGTCCGCGCTGAAGATATACAAAGCATGGCGGCACAAAATACAGGTGAAATCCTTCAAAAGACCGGATTGATCACCGTACAAAAAAGCCAACAAGGTGGCGGCAGTCCTATCTTAAGAGGTATGGAAGCCAGCCGAGTATTATTGGTGTTAGATGGCTTGCGTATGAATAATATTATGTACAGGGCTGGTCATCTGCAAAGCATCATCACTGTGGATCCTAATATTTTGGACCGAGTAGAAGTATTATTTGGACCTGCCTCTTCAGTGTATGGATCTGATGCGCTCGGAGGAGTCATCCATCTTATTTCAAAGTCCCCAGACTATGCTTCGAATAGTCAATATCATTCTAATGTTCATATGAGATATAGTACAGTAAATCATGAGAAAATGTTTCATTATGATGCCCAATATGCAGCTCAACGATTTTCTGCATTATTTTCAGGTTCATTTACAGACTTTGATGATTTACGAGGGGGCAAGAATAAAAACCCGTTTTACACATCTTATTATGGTCAGCGCTCAGTATATTATAAATCTGAAAATGGAAATGATATCTTGATCGATAATAGCAAGACTCCCTGGATTCAAGCATCTTCCGGATATAAACAATGGGACCTCATGGGTAAAATAAAGTTTCAATCAAAATCAGGCAAGGATCATCTTTTTAATTTGCAATACTCTTCCAGTTCAGAAATTCCCAGATACGATAGACTCACTGATCCATCATCGACCTCAGTGCTTCGATTTTCATAATGGTACTATGGTCCCCAAAAGAGATTTATGGCCAGTTACAAAAGCGAATTCGGATCTCAAATCCCATTAAAGTTTAATATTAATTATCAACAGATCGAAGAGTCCAGGCACAATCGGCAAGTACAGGCTACCAATCGTCAATCCCGTATTGAAAAAGTCAAAATTCTTGGTTTCGATCTATACCATCAAAGATCTATTAAAACCAATCAATTATTAATTGGCCTGGATGGGCAATTTGAAATGCTGAGTTCGAGCGCCAAAGCCACTCATATATTTTCGAAGATAGAATCACCGCTGGACACTCGATACCCTGCTGGAAGCAATGAAATGATTAGAGTCGGCGCCTATGCTATACTTAACAATCAAATCAATAAAGCTATCAATACACAAAGCAGCATTAGATTCGGTTACACTGGATTGTCATCTGATTTTGGCAACACTGATTTTTTCAAATTACCCTATAAGACTGTGGCTCAATCCAACTTTACTTATTCTGGCAATCTAGGATTGAATTATGCTCTATCAGAATCTTCAAGATGGGGATTGGTTTTAGCCTCTGGATA
>JAYSTG010000452.1:0-3289 GCA_043719965.1 Saprospiraceae bacterium
TAGGAGAGTAAGTTTTTCATTTTTTTATAAAATACCTCCATACTGAACTCATAATCCGAAGCAATAGTACGTGCCGTACCAAGGGCTATCTGCCAGGAATCTTGCGGTTTGATCCGTGCAGTGGATGGTACCCAAAGGTCAGTAGGGAGGCCTACTCGTTCGTTGGTGAGCAAATTGATGTATTGCCTCATGGTAGCAAAAGAAGCCTTTAGAGACTGCCTAGGGCTTAATATCAAGTTCGTACCTATACGCGGTTGTAAAGAAAAATAGTTATTCTTTTGTACATGGAATGAGGAGGCATGTAAGCCGGCATTGATCTTTAAAGAACCCAGTTGGATATCATCTTCAATGTAAGCTTGAGATTCAACCGAATGAATGTTTGGTGGGCCTACATTCAAACTTTCTTTTAATTGTTGAGATTGATTGCGAATGGCTAAAGCGCCAGGCGCATATTGATGGCTGATGACCCCCACACCGAATCTAAACCGATGAACGGGATTAAATACATAATCGAGGTCCCATTTGGCAGAGAGATCGCGAATACCACTGAGGTATTTTGTTTGAAATGCATCAAAAAAAGTATCGAGCTTAGTTTCGGTCTCCGCTGATACATTTACATTATAGTTACTATAGGTGATCGTTGTGTTGGAAAATAATTTGCTATTCATCAACCAATTCCATCGAAAAGCCACTGTACTATTACCCCAATCCAAGCCACCTTTTGTATTATCAAATCCCCTTCCATCAGTCTTAGTTTGTTTTATTTTGAGTCCGAAGATATCTTGGCCATTGTATACACTCAGATACATACGATGATTTTGATTGATACGCCAATTGATTTTAGCATTAAGATCATAAAAGTGTGCATCGAGATTTGCTCCGAACGTATAGCCGGATTGAGCATTATCTTTTTTTATAGCGCTTTTAAGAAAAGGCGAAGCGATGACATCAAGATAAGTGCGACGACCCGATACGATAAACGATACTTTATCCTTGATGATCGGTCCTTCCAAGGTGAGTCTCGAAGCGATCAATCCTATGCCTCCTTCGCCATGAAACTCTTTCATATTGCCCTCTTTCATATCAATCTCAATGACTGAAGAGAGTCGTCCACCATAGCGCGCAGGAAAGCCCCCTTTAGTAAGGGTAACATTTTTGATGGCATCACCATTAAATACAGAAAAAAACCCACCAATATGGGACACATTATATACTGGTACCCCATCGAGTAAGATTAGATTTTGATCTGGACTTCCTCCCCGGACATAGAGGCCGTTTTGACCCTCTCCACCACCTTGCACACCAGGCAATAATTGTAGGACTTTGAGTACATCTACTTCACCCATCAAAGCAGGTACTTTTTTTATCTGTTCTATCGGGACAGTGATTTGGCTCATTTGGGTACGTGATTGAATTTTTTCCTGAGCTGTGATCACTACCTCCTTCAGCGTTTCACCCAAGACCAGTGGAATATTCAAAGAGGTATCCATTTGCAGATCAAACTCTAAATATTGCGTCTGAAAACCTATATAACTGATACGAATGGCTACAGGGCCGGTGGGTAATGTCATGGAGTAAAATCCATAATTATTACTCACACATCCGGCATTATGAGCAGCCGAGTATATTACTGCCGAGATCAGCTTCTCACCGGAGCTGCCATCTTCGATATATCCACTGATCGTATATCGGGATTGTGCATATGAAGCTTGAATAAAACAAAAAAAAATCAAAAAAAGTATTCCTTTATTCATGCGGCAATGGATTTTTAGGTTACGCTTAATAGTACTGCCTCCGTGGAGGATAATACCTAAACGCAGGACTATTGATAGTATTGATAAGACATTCAAAGTATTAACGAGAATTTAAGAGATAGGGTTGGGGAAAATTGAAGAGGAGATTATGAAGTATTCATAGGGATTCAATAATGATCAGGGATAAGTTAGTTAAATCTTTCTTTTATATCATAGGGTTTGAGTGAATAACAATGCAAAGTAATAATTATCTATTATTTATGAACTTTGTTTAAGGTATGAGAGTATTTTATTTGAACTCCTCCGAGTCCATATTTTTTTCTGTCAAATACTCCTATAGATTTCGGGGGAGCATAAAAAGCTATGATGGAAAATGTTTGTTCTTTATCTAGATTATAATTAAAACCAGTGAGTAATGACATATCAAAATTATACTTTTGTGCTTGTGGAAGAATTCGGGATGTTATTAACTCTTGCCCTCTATAAAAATATTTTTTCAATATTATTGAAGGGCCGCCTCCTGAGAAAATCGAAATATTTGAATTTAAATGCAATGTAATTTGCAATGGAAAATCTAAATAGATTGAATAATATTGAAAGTTAGTATACAGAATTGACTCAGTATTTGGAACGAAAATCGGAGCGGCGTGTATTAGTCGACGCCTATCTTCCAACTCTGAGCCCACTTCAAAATCGAATAATGAATTTATTCTATATTTATAAGATACTCCAAACAAATAACCGATATGCATAAAATCTTGACTAGATTTAGTTAGTTTAAAAGTCTGACCGTTTTTCAAATTTACTATAGGCCTGTATAAGAAATCGTAGTATGCAATTCCACCGTTCAAAGACCAAGATCCTTGACCATTCGCTTCGCTATTAGCAATACAAATAATAATGAGAAACTTTAAAAAAAACCTCATAAGACTATTTAAAAAATTTGTAAGTAGCAATGGCTCTTATGCCCTTATAGGTTGGAGATGAACCTATAAATTGGTCATTTAAATGATCTAGACCTAGGATTCCACCTAAAAAGAAATGAAGACTGTTGCTAAAGTTAAAACGAAATTCTAAATTTAATTCTCTACTATTTGGAAATAATTTTTTTAATCGAGAATCGTTAAGTTTCACAAATTGAGAGTCATTTTGCAGCTCCCTGTCCCTTATTTTTAGACCATAAATAAATCCTGCCTTTAAACCTATTTTGTTTTTAGGATTAGACTGGATATAAAGAGGGATGCCAAGAAATGCACTTCTTAATTGAACGATAGGGAATTTTTGAAGACATGACAGATCCAATTGGGCGGTGATATCTTTGCCTTTGATGTGGTATCGAAAACCAGAGGATATTTCAAAAAAATCGAAAACAGAATAATGACCCAATATTTGAAACTCAGGACTAACCCATCTTGTAAACTGGCTTCTTTGTATCTCCACTAAACAAGGTGTGGTAGTCCCGAATTTCGATCTATAATCAAATATACTTTTGTAATCATATTTATATTTAGTGTAACCTAAGCTAAAGCTTAAAT
>JAYSTG010000453.1:0-3289 GCA_043719965.1 Saprospiraceae bacterium
GCCTGTGATAGACAACGGCTGTGTGAGGCAGTATTCAGTGAGGGCTTCCGTACTTCCAGTGATATAATGATCGATCGGGATATTTAGATGTTTTGAAATGATCTTGGTATCTTCCGTCAGTGCAAGATTGATATCATGATAAATCACAGTTTGTATGCCAATAGATTTACATAAGAGGGCAAAATAACCTAGGCCGCCACCATGATCTATGATGGTTTGTTTACCAAGTGGTACCTTGCTTTTTTCAATGATATGAAACAGTATTCGTGCATTATTTTCAGAAGTAAATCGCATGCGTGTACGATTATACTCATAGTAGCTATGCCCCAAAGATGAAAGTCCTAAGATGGCTATATCCAAATTGGACAGCCTTTCAGCTAAATCTAAAGAACTCTTCTTAATGGATTCATAGGTCGACATGGGCCTCAAAAATACTCCTATTTCCCTTATAATGGATGCTTCTTTAGGCACTTTTAATCGGTTTTATATTATAAAAAATCTTTATATATTTGCGAGCTTAAAATATTATGCATATTTCCTTTTCAGATTGTTTTGTGGACCCTATTGATAAGGCTGTTTTGGTACTTCATATATTTAAACAGTCGGCTGAAAATATTATTGATGGATTGTACATTAATCCTACCAATCATAATTCATATCCTATAATCCATGGTGTCCCTGTTTTTATCCGATATGCAGTCCCTAAGGAGTTTTCGATAAAATATAGTAATGAATTTACTATGATCATTGCCAAATATCCTGCATTGAACTTTCAACATCTTATAGCAGAGACTTGGAGCTTCAGTTTGGAATGGGAATCGCATGATCAAGATCAACTTAATACTACCTGGGGATGGACACTGGAAAAACGGTTTAGTGATTTTATAATTGAATGTGAAATCAGAGACTTAAATTTTGAGAATAAAATTCTATTAGATGCGGGTTGTGGCAATGGCCAGTTGACAGAATATTTTTCAAAACAAGGACTAAGGAGTATTGGGATTGATTATTCGGATAGTGTATTTCAAGCTGAATCGAATCGCAATTGTCCAACAGTTTGTTTTATTAAAGGGGATTTACAGCATTTACCTTTTAAGGATGATTTTTTTGATATTGTGGTGTCTAACGGCGTATTACATCATACACCTCATACTGAAACCACATTTTATGAAGTAGCTCATAAAGTAAAGCAATCCGGCACCTTATATATCTGGCTTTATTCCAGAAAGGGAAGCCTCCTTTGGGCACTAAAAAGAAGAATATTTGACTTTTTACGTATCATAGTTTGTCGGTTGTCTCCTAATATACAGAAACTTTGTGTTGAAGTAATTTCTCAAGCCATTTATATATTTAATAAAAAAGTAGATTTTCCTTCACTTCGGGTGGCAATATTTGATTCCATTACACCTAGATGGAGATACTATCATACACCTGAAGATGTTAGTTACTGGTTTTATAAGGCAGGATTTTTACCAATAACATTGTCACACTGGAAAAATAGGTTTGGATTCGGAGTAAAATCCATTAAAACCAAACAAAACATTCTAGCTGGTGAATAATTTTAATACCTTAATCTCTTGAAAAAAATATGTTGTATCGTTGGAGCTAGACCACAAATCATAAAACATGCTCCTGTATATCGTGCCTTATCTCAATATTTTGAAGTGGTTACCGTGCATACTGGACAACATTATGATGCGATGATGAGTCAGGTATTTTTTGACGAATTAGACATTCCAGCCCCGAAGTATGATTTTAAAGTTGGCAGCAACACCCATGGACATCAGACCGCTAACATCATGATCGCCCTCGAGAAACTATTGATCCAATCAAGATTTGATGCAGTATTAGTGTATGGCGATACGAACTCTACTTTGGCAGGAGCCTTAGTTGCATCTAAGTTAAATATTCCTGTGATACATATCGAAGCAGGTTTGAGAAGTTATAATCGGGAGATGCCTGAGGAAATCAACAGAATCGTTACAGATCATCTCTCCACTTATTTGTTTTGTTCCACAGATGAGGCAAGAAAGTTACTCACGAATGAAGGGATTGATAATCAAGTGCATGTAGTCGGAGATGTCATGGTTGACACTCTATTATATGTCACTTCTAAATTGTCTGATGTTGCAAGCTATAAATACCATTTGGTAACCTTACATCGACCTTATAATGTGGATGATCCGGTGAGATTGAAGTACATTTTGGATCAATTAAACAGTTTAGCCACTAAAATAATATTTCCTGTTCACCCGAGGACCAACAAGTTAATTGCTGAAATTGGTTTAGACGCGGAGAATTATAAAAACATTGAATTTTTACCCCCTCAATCATACTTGGACCTCATTCAATTACAAAAAAATGCTGAGGCTATCATTACAGATTCAGGTGGTATTCAAAAGGAAGCTTATTTACTAAAAAAGCGTTGTGTAACGGTAAGGCCTGAAACAGAATGGATAGAGACCTTATCTGGCCATTGGAATACTTTATTATTTCATGACCTCTCTCAAATGGAGGAAGTATTAACTAGGCCATTACTTGAGCATCATCCTCATATTTTTGGTGATGGTAGGGCAGCTATAAGGATAGCAAATATTTTAAAACAAATTATTTATAATGAAAAGTGACCTTTGAAAGCATATAATCCCACTTTTTAAAAATGTGCTTTATATACTGAACTCATCCCATTTGTACTTTAATCAGAAGGCTCCAATAGATCATTGATCATTTCGTTAAACAGGATTTTATTTTGCTCTGAAGAGTAAATTTTAGCTGCTATTTGAGTGTGTTCAGAATATTTCATGAGATCTGAGTTAGATATTTTATTGATCGCAAGGGCTAAGGACTGTGGAGTGAAATCTTCAGCTACTATTCCCAGGTCATATTTTTTCACGATTCGAGCCATCTCGGCCGAAGGCGCAATAGCCAAGGTCAAGCCAGCCTGGATAAATTCAAAGAACTTATTGGGGAGGGCATTCATATAGGTAAAATTGAGAGGAGGTAATATATATATTCCTATATCGAATTTGGATAAAACAGATACGATTTCATTGGAAGCTACAGGCTCTATAAAAAATATTCGATCCGGAAAGGCTTCGGCTTTTTGTTTAAGTGAAGTGATCAGCTTGGGGTGCCCCAAAAGCATAAAAGTAAGTGTAAATCTAGGGTCGAGGTATTTCATAAGGTCAACCATCAATTCAGGCCTTCTATCTTTAGCTACAATCCCATGATGTATCAGTCGTATGTGTTCACCTTGAGATTTCACGGTATACCTTCCAGATCCTTTATA
>JAYSTG010000454.1:0-3285 GCA_043719965.1 Saprospiraceae bacterium
GAGGGTATCGTAAATTATTTATTGAATTTAAAAGATGTACATATCGCAATATTAATCACAGATCAAAATGGGATTATAAAATTTTCCTTCCGATCTAAAGGTGATATTTCTGTACAAACAATGGCTAGAGAACATTTTAATGGTGGTGGTCATAAAAACGCAAGCGGTGGATACCAACACACTAGCCTTCGTGAAGCCATAGATAAAGTCAAGGCAGTCTTACCAAAGTATGCTCCAAAATCACATTCATTTCAACCTATCATTTAATATATAAAACATGTCTTACAAATATTTTTCAATTTTCCTTCTAAGTTCAGCTCTTTTATTGGCTTGCAAAAATGAAGTTAATAGGCCAAAGACTTTGCTGGGTTATGGTTATGAAAAACATTTATCTACCGCTGGACGACAAGCCAAGGTGGGCGATCACGCATATTTCAATGTAATCACCATGGTCGGGGACTCCGTGTTAGAAGATACGCACATCTATCCATTTACTCCTACGATGCGCATCGAAGTAAAGCCAGATCGGGAGGTAGCTCCGATCATAGATGCTCTAAAAGAAATGGCTATTGGAGACAGCCTTACGGTCTTCGTTCCGATTGATTCCTTACCTTTTGCTCCGATTTCTTTTCAAAGTTTTAAGGAAATAAAACATATCATCAATTTAATAGATCTTAAATCCACTAAAGACTTTGAGATCGATATGGCCAGCAGAACAGCAGTACTTCATGCTTTCGCAGATTCGTTACGAGGTATTAAAGAGCCCACCAAAGCACGATTGATTTCGGTATTGCGTGATTATAAAAACAAAAAAATTGAAGACCAACTTAAGGTTACCGAAAATGGTGTGAAGTATCTTGTCTTAAAAGAAGGAAATGGACTGCTCCCTGAGACTGGAGATATGATTGAGGTCAACTATGCCGGTTCACTCACCAATGAATTAGTTTTTGATGAATCTTTTTCGAAAGGTCAACCTTATGTATATCGATTGAATACCGGCCAAGTGATTAAAGGTTGGGATGACGCTCTACAACATTTCAAAGAAGGCACAGAAGCTGTTTTGTTTATTCCTGCTGCCATGGGTTATGGAGCTACTGGATCTTCACCCAGTATCCCGCCTGATTCAGAACTGATCTTTTATGTCAGTTTGTATAAGGTGCGCAAAATGTAATATCTGTTTTAGATATATAAAATTCTGATCATGACGATAGAACAATTAAAATCACTAAAAGAGCGACTGGCTTCGCTAAGGAGGTTTCTTTGACATCGAGAAGAGACTCCACGATATAGAAGACAAAGAATTACAGACATTTAATCCTGATTTTTGGAATGACCACCTCAAAGCTCAAGCCATTCTCAAAGAAATCAAATTAAATAAAAAATGGGTGGCCAATTATAAGCTTATTCAAGATGAAATGGATGAGCTTGATATTTTATTTGAATATTTAAAGGCCAATGAGTCCACCGAAGAGGAGGTAGAAGCTAAATATCTCCACTGCCTGGATGTATTGGACGATGCAGAATTCAGATCTACACTCAATCAGCCTCAAGATGCCTTGGGATGTATACTAGAAATCAATGCCGGTGCCGGCGGCACCGAGAGCTGTGATTGGTCTGATATGTTATATCGTATGTATGTCATGTGGGCTGAGAAAAATGATTACAAAGTATCACAACTATACAAAGTAGATGGTGATGTCGCGGGCATCAAGAGTGCTGGACTTGAAATTACAGGTGATTTTGCCTTTGGTATGTTAAAAGGAGAAAATGGGGTTCATCGATTGGTGCGAATCAGTCCATTTAATTCACAGGGTAAGCGTATGACTTCGTTTTCGTCAGTGTTTGTACATCCCATGATCGATGATACGATAGAGATCAATGTCAATCCTGCTGATTTGGATTGGGATACATTCAGATCTAGTGGAGCAGGAGGTCAGCATGTCAATAAAACAGAATCGGCAGTACGAGTCCGACATTTACCATCCGGTATTGTAGTAGAATGCCAACAAGAACGATCTCAACATCAGAATAGAGATAAGGCTATCAAAATGTTGAAGTCACGACTTTACGAAGCTGAACTGGAGCGCCAGTTGGAAGCCAAAGGGAAAGTAGAGGCAGGTAAAATGAAAAACGAATGGGGTAGCCAGATCAGATCTTATGTGCTCGATGATCGTAGAGTAAAAGATCATCGAACCGGACATACAGATTATAATACCGATGGTGTATTAAATGGTAATTTAAATGGATTTATAAAGTCTTACTTGATGTGGGATATGAATGTAGCTGTTCCATCTGATGAAGAATAATTTATGAACTGTTAAGCTTCTTTATGAATAAATCAGAATTGCTTTCTCATCGTATCGAAGAAATTACATTTGATACCCCGTGGCATGGGCAAAACCTTGAATCGACTATCATGAAGGTTACCGTGGCTCAGGCGATAACCCGTTTACATGGACAACATAACATCGCTGAGATAGTTTTGCATATGATTCAATGGAAAAAATTTGTATTCCAAAAAACGTTTGGTGATAAATTGTTTGATATAGGAATCAATTCACAAGAAGATTGGAAAGTCGTAGACCAACTCTCACAAGGTGACTGGGAAATGATGAAACTTGAATTTTTGGAAGTCACAGGCGAGATCGTCCAAGGATTGGATAATTTTGGGCAAGCCACTTTTACAAAAACAGTGCCTGGAAGAGACTATACTTATGATCATCTATTACTAGGCATAGTGGATCATGATATATACCATCAAGGCCAAATTGCATTACTTTACAAAATGATTACAGCATGAAATTTACAGAAGCCAAAGGATTGAACCATGTCGCTGCTTTCCATGAATTGTTCGACGCACCTATTTTGCCACAGCCTGCTATTCCTGAGCTAGACCGATGCACATTAAGAGTTAATCTCCTCCAGGAAGAATTAAATGAACTCAAAGAAGCTATTGACCAAAATGATTTGGTCGGCGTGGCAGATGCTCTAGGTGACATTCAATACGTATTATCAGGAGCTGTTTTGGAGTTTGGCTTAGCTGAACGATTTGCTTCCATATTCGATGAGATCCAACGATCCAATATGAGTAAAACTTGTCAGACCTTGGAAGAGGCAGAACAAACGGCTTTACATTATCAATCGTCAAAAGGCTTTGATACGAAAATTGTTCAAAAAGGCGAGGTATACTTGGTATATCGTACACCAGATTACAAAGTATTAAAGTCAATTAATTATTCTGAAGCAGATATTCCTTCGAAGTTGATGTAGTCACGTTTATTCGTA
>JAYSTG010000455.1:0-3280 GCA_043719965.1 Saprospiraceae bacterium
GGTATCTGGGATTATTCCCGCGCACATGGACTATTTGAAAATTAATGACCAAGAAATAAGTCTTGAACTAAAAAATCTTGATTTAGGATTGTTAAGAGCAATTGGAGGACTTTTAGTTGCATCTGGGATCGGAGCTTTAATTATCCTTACAGGACAAGTAAAAAATGGAAACAAACCTGCACTGCTTGGAGTCATTTTTATCATGACAATCGGTGAAGGCAATAATGCTCTTCAAATGTATTTACTTGGTTCACCTTTTTTCGCATTTCCACTTGGTTTTTTAGCACTGATATGGATTGGCGGAGTGCTATGCCTATCTGCACGTTGACGACAAAAATTTGGTTTCAAATCAATTGTGGGCGAAAAAAATCCCGGTACACAACACATGAGTTGTTAAGGAACAAATAAAATAGAGAATTGCTGAGGACTGGTGAACAGGATTTGTTCCTCAATAGCTGACAAAGCAATACATTTAGCTTAAATTTCAAAGGATAAATTATGGATCAATCCGCCTATGTCTATGGATTCTTTGGTGTTCTTATTGGAATTACGCTTACAGAACTCGTTAAAGGAATTGCAGACACATTAAAAAATGCTAAAAGGATAAAATACTATATCCCACATGGAGTTTTGGTTGCCGCCATCTTTGTCTTTATCGTGCAAAGCTTTTTTGATTTTCAGGGTCTTACAAAAAATATAGCGCAATGGACACCCCTGCTTTTAATCCGTTTTACGTTACCTTGGGTTCTCCTATGTCTCATTTCTTATTTGATGTTCCCCTCATTCGATGGAAATCATATTATCAATTTTAAAGATCATTTTAATAAAATCACCTCGGGGGTATTTAAGTTTTGTTTTGTGTTTTTTCCTTTGGTAATATTCGTCAACATTTTTTCTTTAGGTTACAGTATTTTTCATACTAGTAACTGGATCATGCTGGGTGGTTTGGGTTTTACCATTTTAGCAATCTTCTTTAATAAAGATTGGCTAAAGATTCTTATAGTATATTTGGGAACCTGCTATTTAATTTATCACGCCATTTATTATTAAGCGTAACAGACAGCTTGACGTTCCAGTCTGACCTTAAATTTGACAGGTGACTTAGATTGGCCAGTCGACAAAATTTAGCTGGTGACAAAGACTCGTTGATTTATAACGGTAGACAGAAACCGCCCAGTGCACAACAAAGTGTATAAAGCATGGCTGGGGCGCAGTGTAAATTTGTAGTTTTAGTTTCTTAATTCCGTTCGGTCACGTGGGACAGAACGCAGCTTCGAAACCCCAGCCACGTTTCATACACAACCGTTGGCGCCAATGCCGAAATAGATTTCAACCAAAATAATAAATCATGAGATACTTAATTCTAATCATTGCAAGTTCAATCTTCAGTAGATCCTTTTCACAGGAATTAAAGGAAAGATTAGCAGAAGACGTAGCGGCTATGGCCAAAATCGGGTCATGTACCTTACCATCATTTACTGTTGACGGAAAAGAGATCCTATTTATTTCTAACATGAGCGGACTTCCTCAAGTCTGGAAAATTTCAGCAACTGGAGGATGGCCCATTCAACTGACATCTTATAATGATCCGGTAACAAACCTATCTTGTTCGCCAAACGGAGATTTGGTTGCATTCGTATTGGCTCCTGGTGGTGGGCTAAACACTCAAATCTATTTAATGAAAACAAATGGGCTTGAGAAAAGATTAGTCACAAAAGGTGGTAAGACTAATAATGGGTTGGATAAATGGAGTAATGACGGAAAGCACATTGGGTTTTCATCAAATTCGCAAAACGCAGATGCTCTGGATTGTTTTCTTTACGATGTAGCTAATGATAAGACAACTTTAGTGAGTGAAAACCATGGAACAGGCTCCATAATTGATATCAGCGATGATAATTCACTCTTTCTGATTGATAGATTGAAAAGTCGCGGCAGCAACGACCTTTACTTGTATAACTCGAAAGATAAATCGGAGAAATTGCTCACAGAACACAAAGGCCCCGCGACATTTTTTGGCAGCCTTGGTAAAAGGAATGAAGCATTTATTGGATCCAACAAGGACAGTGACCTTATACGTTTTGAGATATTAAACGACAATACTTCAACTCCTCTTGCCCAACGTAGCAATGAAGAATTAGTTAATATAGTGCTCAACAAAGCTAAAACAAAAGCAATATTAGTTTGGAGTGAAGCCGGCAAAAATAAATTAAGCCAATATGATATTGAACTACGAAAAGAATCAAGATTACCAGATTTTCCAGTTGAGCTAATCCAATCAATTTCTTTCTCACCAGATGATAGTCATATTGCATTTACTGGATCTGGTTCCAAGGAGCCAGCCAATATTTGGTTATATACTTTTGAAAATAGTGAGTTTAAAAAATTGACTGAAAGTCCACACGCTGGCGTGGATTTACAATTAATGACAGAACCTGAGTTAGTAAAATTCAAATCGTTTGATGGTCTCGAATTGAATGGATGGTTGTATCTTCCGAAAAATTCTCTAAAACCATATCCATCAGTTATCAGTTATCACGGAGGACCAGAGGGACAGTCCGTGCCAAGTTTTAACATCACAGCGCAACTGATGGTTCAACGGGGCTATGCGTTTTTTCTTCCCAATGTAAGAGGTTCTTCAGGATTTGGAAAAAAGTATGTTAACCTTGACAATGGCGAACTTAGGTTTAATGGGATCAAAGACATAAAGGCATGTTACGATTATCTTATTACCTCTGGCATATCAAAATCAAGCGCAATTGGCATTATGGGTGGCTCTTATGGCGGGTATATGGTGATGGCAGGAGTGACCGAGTATCCCGATATGTTTGCAGCGGGAGCAAACTTATTCGGAGTAGTCAATTTTGAGACATTCTTTGCGCAAACTGAACCTTGGATGGCTGCCATATCAACTGTTGAATATGGGGATCCTAAAACACAGGCTGATCTTTTGAGAAGACTTTCGCCAATCCATAAAGCAAACAAAGTTAAAACACCACTCATTGTACTTCATGGCGCTAATGACACTAATGTTCCTGTTATAGAAGCGGAACAAGTTGTTGCAGCCCTGAAACAAAATCAAGTCCCTGTAAAATATGTTCTGTTCCCAGACGAAGGGCACGGCTGGAGAAAAACAAACAATAGAGTTACATCGACACTTGAAATTGTTGACTGGTTTTCAAAATACTTAAAGTAAGAGCAACGGCACAGACGCCAACAAAATGTTTGCGCAATGGTGGGGTCATGTGTAAGCTATAAGTTTTTATCTTCGTTCTGCGTT
>JAYSTG010000456.1:0-3275 GCA_043719965.1 Saprospiraceae bacterium
TGAAGTGATCACCATATTTCGAAAGGTTGCCTTCATAGCGTACATCAATGTATAATTTTCCTATGACCAAAGCTGCATTAGCCTGGTATCCGTATTTCAATTCTTTAAACTTTTGAGAATATCCTTGTACTTCGAATAATTCTGAAGTACTTTTTAGGAAATAATGTCCGACCGGACCGACGCCTAGTTGAAGAGGGCCCATACTTACTCCTAATAATACCGGGATATCCACATTTTGATAACTTTCTCTTTTAATCACATCTAAAGGCGCTCCTCCGAGTTGGCTCAGTTTGTAATCTGAACTGGTAGAATTGAACATAATTTCCGGCTGAATGAAGAAACCCGCTATCTTTAGTTGAGTGAATAAACCGGCATGAACTCCATAATTTGCTTTTACCAAGGCAAGTTTGAGGTCATTAATATCGGACTGACTGGTAATATTAATAGCAGAGGTACTAAAATTGTTGCTGGAGGCCCCGAATTTTAATCCAACTCTGAATTGACCATATGAAATAGTACTAATTGCCAGTACGAATACGGCTAACACGATTATTTTTTTCATCTTGCACACTTGTTTACAGATTTAACGATAAAATCATGCCAATTATATTAAATAAAAATTTAATATGAACGGATTTAACCCTTGTTTAAGTCATCTGTTAACACATTTAATGATATGAAGTCCAAAACCGGTTCAAAAAAAGAGTGGAAAGCAGAATATATCTGGAGTTATGTTGACCCCAATAAATTGCCTGACGATACATTAGCTCAAGTAGCGATCATAGGAAGGTCCAATGTAGGAAAGTCATCGTTTATCAATTCTTTGTGTAACCAAAAAGGCTTAGCCAGGATCTCAGCTAGTCCAGGGAAGACTCAAACCTTAAATTTTTACAAAGTAAATAATGCTTTTTATCTGGTAGATATGCCAGGATATGGTTTTGCAAAAGTGTCCAAAAGTCTGAGAAGCAATTGGTCAGAGTTTTCCAATTCTTATTTTAAAGCCAGTGAAAATTTAGTCTGTGTTTTAATTCTCTCAGATGCTAATATTCCTCCACAATCTATTGATTTAGAGTTTATTAATTGGTGTGGAGAACAAGGCATTCCTATCAAAATTATACGCACGAAAATAGATAAATCCAAAACGAGAGAAATAGAAGAGCTTGAATCCCAATTTGTAACTGTATTGAGTGAGACCTGGGAGGAAATACCTACTATTAAAAGACATTCATCTGTGAAACATATTGGCAATGAGGAAATCAGATCCCTTGTAGAAAGTATGTGTGATAGAAACTGATTTTGGCTTAATTTTACATTGTCCGATGGAATCACCAATATTGCCCCAAATCCACGTAATCGAAGATATCGATAATTGGCCGATATCTCAGCTCTACGAACAACGTGATAAGCTGGTAGGGGAGATCAACGAAAGCGCCATCAATCGGTTGAAATCAAAGTTTACAGGAAAGCTAGATAAGCTCTTAGCCCGAACCATTTATATGGAAAAAATCCGGATGAAAGAGGAACCGTGGAGTGCTGACCCGCAAAATGAGCCATTATTTTGGAAAAAAATCCAAAAATCATTGCCTGAAAGTGATGCGGAAGTGCAAAGTATCCAGGAGCGAAGTGAATATTTGATTACTAAGATTATCGAACGGTATTCTGCTGAAATTGCAGGAGGTTTTCGCAAAAAAACTTTTTTATTTGCTCGTAGGATACTTTCCTTTTTCTTCAAAAGATTATTGAATGCTGCGAATGCAAAAAATATATTTTATATCCTGCGATCCAAGCATCATATTCACGAGCGCATCAAACTATTTGGTCCATTAGATAAAATCAGAGCGTTATCAAAGGACGGGGTACTGGTCATTGTACCTACTCACTCCTCCAATATGGATAGCATCCTGATCGGATATGCATTGGATGAGATAGCCGGGTTACCTGCTTTTTCTTATGGGGCCGGCCTCAATTTATATAATTCTGAATTTTTTGGATATTTCATGAATAGGCTTGGAGCCTATAGGGTAGATCGGCGTAAAAAGAACCCTATTTATTTAGAGTGTCTAAAAGCAATGTCGAGTATTTCTTTACGGTGGGGTACTAATACCTTGTTTTTTCCAGGTGGTACGAGATCCAGATCTGGTTCATTAGAAACCAAGTTAAAATTAGGATTATTAGGAACTGTAGTCGAAGCTCAACGTGAGATTTTACAACATCAACAAGAGTCTTATCGGAAAATTTATGTGGTACCTGTAGTGCTTAATTATCATTGTGTATTGGAAGCTCGCTATCTTATAGAGCAACATCTCAAAGCAGTGGGTAAGGATGTTTATATCGGTAGTAGTCGTGATGATTTTAAAAGCATAAGGAATATTTTTACTTTTTTATATAGACTATTATCTAAAAGTTCAGAGATAGCATTGGCTTTTGGAGAACCCTTAGATGTCATTGGTAACAATGTAGATAGCCTTGGGTTGAGTATAGATCCTAAAGGCCACCCTCTAGATTTAAAAGACTATTTCATGACACCGGAGAAAACTATAGAGAATGATGCGCAACGCGATAATGTGTATACTTCTGTCCTTGCAGGAAAAATAGTAGATAGTTACCATAAGCATAACATTATATTCAGTACTAATCTGGTGGCATATTGTGCATTCAAAGTAATACAGCGAAAAAATCCATTGTTAGAAGTGTTGGCGATATTACGATTAGATCCAGATGAGATTGAAATCTCCGCACACGAATTATCAGAAACTATCTTGGAGGTGCAACGGATCTTGATCTATGAAGAAAAAATGGGCAATATTCGATTGGATACTACAGCATTATTATCTCCAGAATCAATTATTCAGGATGCCATAAATAAACTGGGAGTATTCCATTCTATCAAGCCCCTTCAATTTTCAAAAACCAAACAAATCGTCACTGGTAGCCTTAAAATTTTATATTTTTATCATAATAGATTGGATACCTATAATTTTTTATCCGAATATTGGATACCGAAAAATTTAAAATAGGCTTACATAATTATTGCGACTAGGCTATCTAAATGATTGACTGAATGAATTTTATAGTATTTGACCTTGAACTTACTTGTTGGGAAGGGGATAGAGCTGGTAGGGTACAAGAGATCATAGAAATTGGCGCTTACAAGATAGATCCCTGGGGTCATACTCGAAGCGTATTTAGCAAATTTGTAAAACCTTTATTGTATCCTTCACTTTCTCCTTTTTGCAGTAAATTGACTAGTATTCAACAATCGGATATCCAACAAG
>JAYSTG010000457.1:0-3275 GCA_043719965.1 Saprospiraceae bacterium
AAACCCGGTCAGTCTAACATCGTCACTCAACGCAAAGAAGCAGATGAAGTCGAAATACTTTCAGGGGTATTTGAAAATAAAACGACTGGAGCCCCGATCAGCATGATGTTGAAAAATATAGATCAGCATTCTTCAGACTATGATCATATCAAAGATAAATTCAGGCCTTCTCATGCAGACTATACATATCAATCGAAGTGGGGACATCGAGATCATAGAGGCGGTGGACGATCCTCAGCTCGCGAGACAGCAGCCAGAGTAGCAGCAGGAGCAATTGCCAAATTATTTCTTCACCATCATGATGTTCATATTCATGCATTTGTAAGTCAAGTCGGGTCATTGATATACACACCTGACTTTGAATCTTTAAATATATCCGATATTGAAAGTAATCCTGTGAGATGTCCTGATCAGGATATGGCTCAGCGAATGATTGACCTGATCAAGGAGGTACGTAAAGACGGAGATACCATCGGCGGGGTGGTGACCTGTATCATCAAAGGATGCCCTCCAGGTCTTGGTGAACCTGCTTTCGATAAATTACATGCAGAACTTGGCCATGCGATGCTCAGCATCAATGCATGTAAAGGATTTGAAATAGGCTCTGGCTTTGAAGGGGTACAGATGCGAGGATCGCAACACAATGATGTTTTTTATAAAGAGGGTGATGAAATAAAAACAAGGAGCAATCATTCGGGTGGTATTCAAGGTGGTATTTCGAATGGCATGGATATCTATTTTAGAGTGGCATTCAAACCTGTGGCAACTATAATCCCGGAGCAAGAGTCCGTAAACCTTACCGGCGAATCTACTACAGTCACAGGCAAAGGTCGCCATGATCCCTGTGTAGTACCTAGAGCTGTACCCATCGTAGAAGCCATGGCGGCGTTAGTATTGGCGGATCATTTTTTGAGGCATCGAGCGAGTAAAGTTGATTGATATTTTGGGCATAAGACCCCAAACTCCAACAGTTTTCCTCATTTATTTATTGAAAAAATCCCAGCTCTCTAATTTGAGTTGATTCAATGGTTCGCATTTCAAAAAAATAAAATATCTTTAGTCATATATGAAACGAAGAAATTTTCTCCAATCCGCCGCGGTCGCTACACCGCTCTTTGGCTTAGGTACTTTCAATAATCATGAAGCTCCTGCCACTACATTTAGAATGAATTATGCACCACATTTCGGCATGTTCGAAAACTCGGCAGGCAAAGATCCGATAGATCAATTGAAGTTCATGGCTGATCATGGATTCAAAGGATTAGAAGACAATGGTATGCTATCACGACCAGTAGAATTGCAAAATAAGATCGGTGAGACCTTGGCAAAACTAGGCATGACTATGGGTGTCTTTGTTATAGAAGGCGGCGATAACTGGAAGATTTCATTAGCGACTGGTAAGCAAGAATATATCGATACTTTTGTAAAGACCTGTCATAAATCGGTAGAACTAGCCAAAAGGGTCAATGCAAAATGGATGACCGTCGTACCTGGTTATTTTGATCGGACACAGCCATTGGATATTCAGACCGCCAATGTCATAGAAGCCATGCGACGAGGAGCTGACATTTTAGCGCCTCATAGGATGGTGATGGTCATGGAACCATTATCAGACAATCCCGACTTATTCTTAAGACATGCAGCTCAAACTTATTTGATTTGTAGAGCAGTCAATAGTCCTGCTTGTAAGATCCTATACGATATCTATCATATGCAACGGAACGAAGGTCACCTCATACCGACTATTGAAAAATGTTGGAATGAAATAGCCTACTTCCAGATCGGTGACAATCCCGGTCGCAAAGAGCCTACTTCTGGAGAGATCAATTATAAAAACATTTTTAAGTATATATATGGTCGAGGCTTTAAAGGCATTATGGGTATGGAACATGGCAATGCCAAGCCGGGTAAAGAAGGAGAGATGGCTTTGATCAAAGCTTACCAGGAGAGTGATGGATTTTGAAGTAAGGACGAGGAAATACAATATTTTGAGGTCATTGAACCGATCACTTGAAGATGATATGCTAATTGAAATTTGTGGGCCATAAAACTCAATATTATGGAAGAGACAAGACGGAAGCTTTTTATAGCAGAGCAAAAAGCTAAGGAATTATTCAAAACGGTAGAAAATAGAGGTTTAATAACTGCAGGCAAATCAGAAAAGCAGCTTTGCAATGAAATATTACAAATTGCCAAAGAGGAGTTTGGTGTTGAAAATCATTGGGGTAAAAAGATCGTAAGAACAGGGATTAATACCTTACAGCCCTATATTGCGGATGCACCTGATTTAAATATTCAAAAAGATGACATCCTTTTTTTCGATTTTCATCCAGTTTTTGATGGCTGGGAAGCAGACCTTGGACGAACTTATGTTTTAGGTAACGACCCATTAAAACTAAAAATCAAGAAAGATGTAGAAGCAGCTTGGCACGAAGGGAATGCATGGTATTTTAAACAAACTAAACTTACAGGCTCGGAGTTTTTTGCATATACCATCGACCTAGCAAAACGGTATGGTTACGAATTTGGAAATGCTATTTCAGGACACATCATAGGCGCATATCCTCACGAACAACCCGATGATCTGAATGATTTATGTCTAGATGTTCACTCGGACAATCATACTGATATACTTCAATTGGACAGACGCGGTAACAAAAGACATTGGATGTTGGAGTTGCATTTTGTAGATAGAAGCAATCATATCGGAGCTTTCTATGAGCAACTACTAAACGAAGCATAAAACTCCTTTTGCCGTGAATTATCTGCTTCGGAATGAAGCGAAAGCAAAAATAGATCTTGAGCACCGACATATGAGAAAATAAAAAAAATAACTGGAGCGTCATGAAAAAAATGATTTTATTAATCAATTCTTTTTGATTAATGTCTAATTATAACCTGGCAACTGCGTGGAAGGTAGGCTCGAAGCAGACTTATACCCTTCCAAGCCAAGTGCGAAACTTAGTTCAAGATGGAGATACGATACTGATCGATTGTGGCATTTATGAAAAAGACGCCACCAAATGGAATAAGAAAAATTTAAAATTCATCGGTCTTGGAACAGGTTTGAACAGAACTATTTTGAATATTCAGATCTTATTACTAATGGCAAAAGAATATTTGTTTTTGATCTTCCTGGGATTTCGGACAACCCTTACCTTGAAAACCTAGTTTTTGATGGAGCCCAGGTGTCGAATGATGATGGAGGTAATGGAGCTGGTATCCGATTCCAGGCAAATAATCTAACGATAAATAATTGCAAGTTTATGAATTGC
>JAYSTG010000458.1:0-3273 GCA_043719965.1 Saprospiraceae bacterium
TAAGGGCATACTCAATGATGATGTTTTGGTCTATTGCTGCTTGACTGACAGGACTAGGATTAAAATCTGCTTTCAGCCTTGCGCCAAGAGGGGTAGCAAATAGTGCTTCATCGATTTTGGCTGTCGGGGCGGACGCAGCTGGAGGAGCAGGATCCTCAGTCGAAGCAGCCGCTATCTGATCCACTTTTTTGTTTTGACACGAAAAGGCCAAAATAGTAAGTACTAAAACGAAAATTGATTTATTCATGATTGTTTTATTAAAATTTAGGTGCAAAAATCTTCTTTATTTTATAGAACCAGATAGAACAAATAGATGTTGACATATTATTATGCAATTTTCACAATTAATCAACCAAGAAACTCCTGTGCTTATAGACTTCCATGCTGAATGGTGTGGACCATGTAAAATGATGGCCCCCATGATAGAGCAAATCAAAGAGGACTATGATGAGCGCTTAAAAATCTACAAAATAGATATTGATAAGAATAAAACGCTGGCGGAGAAATATCAAGTCCAGGCAGTACCTACTATCATGTTATTCAAAAAAGGGAAGTTAGCATGGCGAGTGGCTGGGGTGCCTAGCGCTCATGAATTGAAGACACAGGTGAATAAACTCCTGGAATAATGGAGAAAAAAATTAGTGTGTAAATTTTTTGCACGGATCAGACTTTTCCCTTCAAATCATACCTACTTGGAGTTGGAATCATTATGTAAACCAGATCACCACTTCCTCCTCAATTTTTCTACTGATATCGGGCACCATTGCGTGGTCGGCTGCATAACCGACAGGAATCAATAA
Organism: Saprospiraceae bacterium; assembly: GCA_043719965.1. Lineage (GTDB taxonomy): Bacteria > Bacteroidota > Bacteroidia > Chitinophagales > Saprospiraceae > JADJLQ01. The sequence goes on from JAYSTG010000458.1 coordinate 801, forward strand.
AAATGGGGTTTCATTTTCAGGCCTGTTGAGTAATTTTTTTAAAAAATTCATAGGGCTTGGAGTATGTGTGAGAGCCACCAATCCGGCTTCGAATATAGCTGTCAAAAGAAACCCGCAGGATATACCTACTGATTCACTCACGTAATAATTCTTTCTTTTTTCGCCATTTTGAATATCGTAAGCTTTTTTAAATATGATGATCAGCCAAGGGGCAGTCTCTAAAAATTCTTTGTTTTCGTCAGTTCCTAATGGCGCTAAATCATGTAACCATTCTTGACTCATTCGATTGTGGTAGTTTTCATACTCTTCTTGCTCTGCAGCTTTTCGTATTGCCGATTTGAGAGCTGGGTTACTTACTGCACAATAAGTCCAAGGTTGTTTATTAGCGCCAGAAGGCGCACTTGATGCTGTCATGATGATATTTCGAATGATAGATTCGGCTACAGGTTTTGATGAAATATCTCGGACAGATCGTCTTCGGTTCATTTTTTGATAATATTTTGAAGTCGAACTGATCATAGTCTCATCACCTATGAGTTCAGATGTATACGGGACAAATCCTTTCATGTTCAAAAATTAAAGGTCACCGCCTTGGGGTCGAATACGAATTTCTTCTACCACTGCTTGTTTGCTAAGTTGACTACAAGACCATATCAGATCGGCGATATCTGTACTATTAATCATATCCTCTGGTGTAAACTTGGATCCTTTCCAACTGTCAGACCATGTAGCTCCAGGCAATACGGAAGTTACTTTGATGGCCGTTGGTTTTAATTCTTCCCTAAGGCATTGAGAAAAACCATATAACGCAAACTTAGATATAGTATAAGCGCCTCCATGCGGATATGCGTTTTGGCTCGCTATGGAACACATATTGAAAATATGACCATGGTTGTTATTACGTAACATCGTTATCAAACCTCGAGTAAATCGATATGCACTTAGTAGATTAGTTTCAAGCTGTAATTGGAGTATAGCTTCGTCTTCGGTCAATACAGATCCAGGTAAAAAAGTACCTGCATTATTAATCAATATATCACATCGATCCCAATCTAGGGCCAGGTCAGCACACCATCGTGTTATTTGCGGGGCTTGCGTCACATCACAAGGTTTAGTCCAGATTTCTCGGTTAGGATAATTTTGTTTTAATTCGTCCTTTAAGTTATCCAATTCTTTCACATTCCTGGAACAGGTTGCGACATCGTATCCCTGGTTAATAAATTTATCAATAATTGCTCGTCCGATGCCTTTGGTACCGCCTGTGACAATAATTTTTTTTGACATTAATAAGGCTTTTAATTGGACACTAAGGTAATCACATTAGAACTATGCCTGGAAGCTGATCATTGAGGGGCTATTTTAAGACTCTAACATGGGAATATCATATCTTTGGCCATTATTCAATGAAGTTTATAGAAGATTTAGGTCGATTCATTTTATTGATCAAACATGGATTAGTGCGGCCTCCCAATTGGCGGATGTATGGTCGCGAGTTGGTGCGCCAGATGTATGATATCGGCAATGGCTCACTATTGATTGTCATCTTAATCGCCATATTTATCGGAGCGGTGACTGCTGTGCAATTTCTTTATCAGCTTGGAAACACTATGATTCCGACCTGGTATATTGGCTACATTGTACGTGACTCCACGATCATAGAACTGGCGCCAACTATTACTAGCCTTGTATTGGCTGGAAAAGTGGGATCCAATATGGCTTCTGAGATTGGAGGAATGCGTCAAAAAGAACATATCGATGCTATGCAGGTCATGGGTGTCAACACTCCTTCATACTTGATCTTACCTAAGATCTTAGCCGGTGTAATGGTTATACCTCTGTTAGTGATCGTCGCTGCTTTTGTCAGCATTATAGGAGGTTATCTGGCTAGTGTCAGCGGTGGGTTTATGAATACTGAGGAATACGTAAGGGGACTAAGAGCTTTTTTCTTGCCATATAATTTATGGATGATGCTGGTCAAAGCCTGTGTATTCTCATTTATTCTGACATCTGTAGCTTGCTATCAAGGCTATTTTGTCAAAGGTGGTAGCGTGGAACTTGGAAAAGCCAGTACGAATGCAGTAGTCATCAGTAATATCTTGATTTTAGTATCTGATTATCTCATCGCTTTATTGTTTACTACCTGACATGATCCTTGCAAAACAAGTCGTAAAATCATTTGGTGATCAGAAAGTCATCAAAGATATCACTATCCAATTCGAAACGGGCAAAACCAATTTGATCATAGGGCGTAGCGGTAGCGGTAAAACCGTATTATTAAAAATGTTGGTAGGGCTGATCAAACCAGACGCCGGCGAGGTATGGTATGATGATGAAAACTTTTATGCTTTAGATAAACAGGAATTGCAAAGCCTGCGTATGCGTGTAGGCATGCTATTTCAAGGATCAGCTTTGTTTGATTCTATGACGGTGGAAGAAAATGTGGGTTTCCCATTGGAGATGTTTACACATACTA
>JAYSTG010000459.1:0-9017 GCA_043719965.1 Saprospiraceae bacterium
TTACCCTATGACTGTGGTTTTCAATTTCATGTCAAAAATCAGGCATCTGCTATTTCAAAGATTCAAATCGATTTAAAAACTACTACCTTCATCAATGCAACATTCTTCGGATCCCCAGTCGTTGGGATTATATCTCCCATCAGCAGACTTACCCTCTTTGGTCCATTTCCATTCATTCCTATAGGTAACTTTCATGCTGCGGATTTTGGTATCAATATTGGTTCTAACCCGGATACTGCCGTCGTTAAATTTTTTTATAATAATGGCCTTTCAACCTGCGATACAAACATAATTTTTAATTGCCCGGTAGATACTACCTGCGGTAACGCTCCATCATGCGCAGTTAACAGTATCAGTCTCAACACGGGATTGGATAATAATGGGCAATTATTAAGTCCAGGCTCCTACGACCCCAACTGGACTATCACCCGTTCTCCATATACAGGTTCGATGTTGCCCAGTCCGGCCGAGGTCATTCAAAAATATTCCAGTTGGGATTTTCAACCCAATGCTACTACGCCATGTTCACAATGGATCTCCGTATTTCAGGGTGCTACACAACAGAATAATGTATCCTTTCTGGATCCTTATACCTATTCCCGATGTTTTTGTGTTTGTAAGGATAGATCTAATATCACCATTCAACTGTCGGCGATGGCAGATAATAATGCCAATTTCAGGTTATACGATGTAGCAGGGGTATTGGTAGCGCCGCTTTTGGTGATTAGTTATCCCAGTAATCTTCCACAGGCATTTCAACTACCACCGGACCAATCTACTACGAATTTGGTATTAAACAAAGGCAACTATTGTATTAGAGCGGATGTCAGAAATTATGCTAATGTCACTGGGATTAATGTTTGTGGCAGTGTTTCAGGAGAAGGATTGATCAGAATGGATTGTTGCGAACCCAATTCAAGTATAGTAGGACATAAATATTTTGATGCTACTTGTACTGGACAGCCATATAACAATCAACCCACCTTACCGGGATGGCAGATTGTATTGTGTAATGCCGCAGGACTTGCTATCGATACTACAATTACAGATGTCAATGGTTTTTATGGATTTGGGCCCGTTGCGCCAGGAAATTATTCAGTAAAAGAAATAAATCAACCCGGATGGACGCTTTCTAATCCTTTAAATAACCTGGTACCAGTTCAACTTGGTGTAAACGATGTCAAAGAAGTAAATTTTGGAAACTGTCCTCCATCTTCGTGTGACAGTATCTCTTTTTGGGTAGAATCCTTAAGGACCATACCCCCTGCTTGTTGTTTTCGATTGCATATAGATAATAAAGCAAAGAATAAATTCCTTCCATTGCAAATCAATTTGAATACAGCTTCCTTTAATAATGTGGTGACTGACAATCTAGGTGGTTGGATCAGTGGTCAAGGCAACCCTGGTCATCTTGCTTTGACGCACAATTCCAATTTTATTCCTGTAGGTAGTTTTACACCCATCAGTTGGTGTATCCACTCAGGCTCAAACCCCGATACCATTAGTATAAAAGCACAATTTCAACAGGGCTCTAATATCATCACTTGCGATACCAGTTTTGTATTTTTCTGTCCACCTCAACCTGATACTACCTGTGGTATAGGCTGCAAAGCAGATAGTATTTCATTGAATACAGGAGTGGATCATAGCACTGGTCAATTTTATGCTCCAGGTAAACCAGACCCGTATTGGACGGTTACTCATTCTCCCTATCCTGCTTACGTATTGCCTAAGCCAGCTTATGCTTTAGCTTCTACCTCTTATTGGCACGATCAACCGAATGCTACGACGCCTTGTTCTAAATGGATTAATTTCTCCGGTGGCCCATATCATTATGACGCTGGCCTCTATGAGTTTACTCGATGTTTTTGTGTTTGTAAGGATCGATCCAATATACAAATACACCTCAGTGCCCTGGCAGATAATCGAGTGGAATTTACTTTATGTGACAGCAGTGGGTTGACAGTAGCCTATTTAATGCCTCCGAAGACTTCGGGTCCACCCTTTCTCAACCCTCCAGAGGATACTACTGTCAACCTAATCTTGAATAAAGGCCGATATTGTATTAAAGCAAGTGTGATGAACTATGGGCATACTTACACGGGGTTGAATGTTTGTGGAAGTATAAAGGGAACTGGTCTGGTCAAAGAGATTTGTTGCGAACCATCCACTATTTTGGGAATAAAATATTTGGATACTTCCTGCGTAGGATTGCCTTATAATGGTCAACAGCAAGGATTGCAAGGTTGGCAAATCATTTTATGTAATAATCTGGGTGTTGCTATCGATACTATGATCACTGACATCTATGGGTCCTACAGTTTTAGTCCCTTATTGCCCGGATTATATACCGTCAAAGAATTGAATCCATCAGGGTGGACGGCTTCATCGCCTGCATCGGGTATGTCATCCATCTTCCTCGGCGCTAATCAAGTCACACAACTCAATTTTGGCAACTGCCCACCGGAGATAGACAGTTGTTGTAAAAGTAAATCCTTATTTGCTCAACATATCGCTAATGCGGTACAACTTGTCGTGATCGATTCAATATGTAAAGCCAAAATCAATATCAGGTTGCCGGATTGTGATTCGGCACGATTTATTAATTGGGGCGATGGCCAGATTACACAAGGATCTTTTAATAATGGGATGTGGATGCATACCTATTCGCAAAGTGGATTATATACTATTCAGATTCCCATCACGGAATATGATGCCAATGGAAAACCTTGTTTTGATACGTTAATAAAATATACGATTGAACTTTACTGTACTTGCGAATGTGGTAACTACAATTTAAGTATGATCCAGGATGGCATAAAGACTCCGGCAAAATGTAATGATACGATCCAATTTGGATGTCCTGCACCACAAAGTATCTTCCTTACAGGGCATTTTAATTGCGTGGGTACTGATTCTTGTATTGCACCGAATGTACAATGGACACTCACCGGGCCGTCCATCAATCTATCTGGTACAGTATATGCTGGAAATATTTTGATTCCTATCCCTGGCGCATTAAATCCCGGATATTATACCTTGAATCTGCAAACTACCTGTGGCCAGAAAAAATGCACCTGTAAAATCACGCTATATCAAAGGCCTTGTACTATGTCAGACAGTTGCACTACATATTGCAGTGGCACCTCATGGACGCAACTCAATACTTCCAGGATAGAAGATATGGTTGTATATCAAGGTAGATTGATCGCGGCAGGTTTATTTAATGCCATAGGAAATCCATCCGTAACCGTAAGCAATATAGCGGCCTGGAATGGAACCAACTGGACACCTTTAATAGGAGGAGGGGTCAATAATGTGGTATTTGATCTAGAGGTGCATAACGGATTATTATATGTAGGAGGGCAATTTACCATAGCCGGAAATATCCCAGTGAACAATATAGCTACCTGGAATGGGAGCGCATGGTCCAACATTCCTCAAGGAGGCACCAATGGGTCCAATGTCAATGTCTATACTATGTTATCTACTTCTTCTGGACTTTTCGTGGGTGGTTTATTCAATTCTGTAGGCACCGTTGCCGTACAGGCCAACAATGTCGCACTATTACATGTAACAGGTTGGTCGGCTCTGGGTGCGGGGCTCAATGGTCAGGTTAGAGCTTTGTCTATTTTTAATGTTACCAATCAAGTTGTAGCCGGTGGACAATTTGGATCAGGGGTATATAATCATGTGGCTATATGGACTGGAAGTTTTTGGAATAAACTAGGCTTGAGTGGAGCAGTAAATATCACTTTGACTCCGCCTAATTCAGGTGATGGGGTGCATGATATCATCAGCGTGGGCAATGACCTAGTTATAGGGGGACAATTTCTGAATGCCTATGATAATACTGGAAATGCTATCGCCAATACTCAACATATTGCCCGATGGAATGGCTCGACCTGGGGCGCTATGAGTGGTGGCGTCAATGCCGGATTTGGAATTTATGATCTGCATATAGCAAATAATGAATTATTTGCCGGTGGACGATTTAATACTATAGGTAATCAAACCATTAATTTATTGGCCAAGTGGAACGGGGCTAACTGGTCTACCCTAAATCATCCTTCGATAGGCATAGTCCGCTCTATCATAGTATACGGACAGAATAACAGTAAGTGTAATCTATATACTGGAGGAGAAGTTTTATTTAATCAATGGTCATGCACCAGTGTGGCTACCGTAAATCAACTTAAACCTTTATCGATCACGATCTATCCCAATCCAGCTCGTGACAAATTGAATATTCAGATTAATGAAACGCTGTCCGATGGAGTGCATGTAAAAATTTATTCTTTGATAGGTATAATAGTGGCCGAATACTCCTTTTCCAGTCTTGATCAAACGAAAACTATTGATACTGATAGATTGTCGAGTGGAGGTTATGTCATTAAAGTGTCTACAAAAAAAGGATCAGCAGTGAAAAAAATTATGATCATGAAATAAAGAGATTATAAAATCGAAACACCATTTATCCAAATATCATTAAAACGATGTTGTTCCTTCCTTTGCTCCAAAAGAAACAACTTGGATAGCCATAGGAGATTCTATCACATATTTGAATGAACATCAGGATGTAACCGGGAATAGAATTACTAAAGGATATATGACCCGTGTCGTAGAAAAAATTCCTTCAATCAAATATATTAATCAAGGCCATAATGGCTGGACTTCGGGTGGTATAGCGGATAAAATAGATGAACTTGGATTGATCAAAGCTGACATCTATACTATTTTCTTGGGAACGAATGATTGGTGGGCGGGTAGAGCTGTTGGCGAATTATTAGATTATAAAAACAATACAGGCAATCATACGGTGTATGGTTCTTTTCGAATCATCATCAATAAACTCCGCAACTTAACCCAGAAAATTCGATAGGAATCGAGTTTTCTGCCCTCTGGGTCTGATGAAGTAATTGTGTAGCAATTACTTGTCAGGGTTAATCCCGACATTTAAAATGAAAGATTTCCTTCCAATGAAATTTTCATAAATCTTTCATTTTCATCCGATAGCTATCGGATCGTCGGATTGTTCATTGATCCCGAAGCCTCGGGACTAATGAACAATGTGGGCTTAAACCCGAAGGCTAAAATCATATTGATCAGGCCCATGCAACGTGTGGATTTTGTCTATTTAAATGATATGAAGAATAATGCTTATGGTTCTTATAAGGAGAAACATGGACAGTCCTTAGTTCAATTTGCAGATGCAATTCGCAATATTGGCATACAAGAGAACTTCAAGGTATTAGATTTATATCATCATAAATCATTGAGTTTAGAAAAATCAGTAAAGTTTAAGCGATTAAAAGACCCTATCACAGGAGTTTATAAGCACTATAAGTATCCACAGTTTATTGACATACCATTTGACCCTGAAAAAGATGAATACCCATATCCAATCGATGCCATTGATATGACTTATGATGGATTGCATCCTTCTGATCAAGGGTATCAAGTGATTTCAAAAGCTTTGGTAAAGATCTTGTCTAAAAGCTAAACTGGATAAATTGAATTACACTCGTTCAAAAACAGGGAAATCTTCCTACATTGCGATCCAAAGCATCCTTGTTGTATGTAATCCTTTTAATAAATTAATACTTAGATAAACTTTCTTCATGAAAAAAACAATTTACCCATCTTCAACTCGGAGGCAGTTCTTAGGCTCTACTGCTTTATTGACAGGCTCTGTGTTGGGAAGCACCTCTGTGTTTGAAGCTCCTGCTATCATTCAGGATTTATTCAAGCCTAAGTCTATGATCAAAGGAGTGCAGATTGGTTTGATCTCTTATTCCTTCCGAGATATGCCTGATCAAAGTGCAGAAGCTATACTTCAATATATATTAGACAGCGGTATCAATGCTATAGAATTGATGGGAGATCCTGCCGAAACCTATGCAGGGAAACCAAAAAATCCGGTAGATATGAGGACGGTGTTCCCATTGATGCGTAAACGATTTGAAAAGCAGACGCTCACCGATGAAGAGAAAAAAAGACTAGCGGAAGTAGACGCTATCATGAGTGAATACAGAAAAGAAGTATCCAAATGGCGACAGGTGGTCTCCTTGGAAAAATTCGAGAAGTTCGGGAAAATGTATAAAAAAGCAGGAGTCAAAATTTACGCCTACAAACCTGATGCCTTTGGTATTCAGAATGCAGACACAGAAATAGAATATGGGATGCGAGCTGCCAAAGCATTAGGAGCTAATCAAGTGACTTTAGAACATCCAGGCAATGAAACACATACTTTAAAACTGGGTAGCTTAGCAGCAAAACATAAAATAAGGATTGGGTATCACGGCCATGAGCAACAAACTCCTACTTTTTGGGATAAGGCAATAGCCCAATCTAAAGGAAATGCAGTCAACTTAGACCTTGGGCATTATATAGCAGCAGGCAACACGGATGCATTGGATTTTATAAAACTAAAACATAATCATATCGTAAGCATGCATATCAAAGATCGCCAGACGCCTGCACATGGCAAAGGCAATCTCCCTTGGGGAGAAGGCGATACACCTCTAACAGAGGCCTTGAAGCTTATGCGAGATAATAAGTATACCTTCCCTGCAACGGTGGAGTTGGAATATAAAATTCCATCAGGATCTACTGCCATCGAAGAAGTAAAAAAATGTTTGGAGTATTGTAGAAATGCATTGAGTTGAATAAGAACATAGAAGACGGTACAGTTTAAATGAACACTCCAAGATTTGACATCCATAAAAATATGGATAGAGCAACTTATTGCTGCTGGTCATTGTAAAAAATCCAAATGTGACGATGAAAATTGAATAGTAAGAAATAAACAAAATTAGGAATATTGTTTTCCTTTCGTCAAATTCTCGTGATCACCGATTTGAAAATCGCAATTCTATGTGAAAAATATCTCAGAGCATTCGGTTAATGGCTTAAATTTGCATACTTATTGAATCGCAATAATATTAGGCTGATGATTTTTACGAAAGCATTCTTGTTTTTAATTTTTTTATATACATCTCTTTATTTATTTTCCCAATCTACGGATAGTACAACGAAAATATTAAACTTTAGAGGGTCGGCAAGTATCACCGATAATGGATTTTCATTTATACCCACTTTTTCGTTGGGAAAACCAGCGGCAATTTTTAATTTTAATAGCAATAATGGAAAACGATTCAGCTTTGAACCCGAATTTCGTTTTTCATTATTAGATGCCAAGCCGTGGTCGTTTATTTTTATCTGGAGGTATAAATTGATCAATAATCCTAAGCTCCAATTGATAGCAGGAGGGCATCTTCCGGCTATTCCTTTCCGTATGATTGAGTATGTACGAAACGGAGTTACTTTTAAAACCTAAGCGAATTATCAATTTCTTCCATTTAAAATTTCTCCCAATTTTTCGATAAATAAAAATTTGGATCTCGGGTTATTTATTCTGTATTCCTATGGATTTGGAGATGCTACCAGGCATTCTAAATTCATTTCATTGCGTAGCTCCATATCAAATATTAAATTATCCAATACTTTGTCTGTGCGACTCTTTCCACAAGTCTATTTTTTAAAGTTGGATGATCGAGAAGGTTTTTATACTGCACTGAGCATTACGCTTTCTAAAAAAAATTTTCCCTTTTCAATTTCTACGATGATGAATCAACAATTGCAAACCACGATCAACGGTAAGGCTTTTGATTGGAATTTAAATTTGATTTATTCATTTGCAAATACCTATAAAAGATAGTTGCATGGGAATTATTTTTGTTCGAGAACCACTCTTGTGTCTGAGCGCAATCCTTTATCGCTTGACTAGATCGAGTATTCTGGCCGTCTGATCTGCCAGAAAAATTGGGATATTAAGCAATCCGTCTTTCAATGAAATATTGGATAATGAATATCGGATACGGATTGGTGGAGAATACTTTTGATTATAATAATTCAAACTTTTGCTTTTAGTATTTTCTGGTGATTTTACTTCTATGGGGATCAGTTGATTTTGGGATTGAATGATGAAGTCCACTTCTGCTCGACCTTCAGAGACCCAATATCTTGGCATGATATCAAACGGGGATACCAGGCTTTGTAAGACATAGTTTTCAGCTAGCGATCCTTTAAATTCTGTCAATAGATTATTGCCCAATATCAACGGCTCAGCATCTAATTTAACATGGACTCTGAGTAGTCCAATATCAAAAAGGTATATTTTAAATGCTGCTATGTCATCATAGGCAGATATTGGGATCATGGGTTTTTCATTGCGATATATTTTATATACCAATCCTGATAAGGTCAACCATTGCAGAGCCTCCTCATACACTCTGGCTCTTGCTCCTGGTTTGACGGCTTTGTATAAAAATTTATGATTTTCCCTTCCCAGATGTGCTGGAATGGAATCCCAGATCTGATGAATTCTTGCAATTTCGTTTTTGGGTGCATGCTTGGCAAAATCCTGAGCATATTATTTCAAAAGTATCTTTAGCACTTGCTGTAACTACTTAGGTCAAATATATTAAAGATTTGCATATATGAAATAAAAGGTGTACTTTTAACATACCAATCCTTGAGTAATGATAACTTGAAAAGAACAAACAAAGTTATCGAACCATATAAACACATATTACAATTATTTCTCAAATCACAGGAGGAGATTAAATCACTTCGTGAAGAAGTAACATTACTTCGGCAAGAGAATGCCCAACTTAGCATGAAGGTATCAAGCCTTGAGCAAGAGAACAAGGAATTAAGAAGGCAATTAAATCAAAACAGTAACAATAGTCACTTGCCACCGTCAAGAGATAAACACGACATAAAGATAAAATCTGCTTTTAGCCGTAAAAAATCAGGAAAGAATGGCGGGCAACCTGGACATCCTGGAACCACTTTGGAAAAAAGTGAAATGGTAGACGAAGTAATCGAGCTAAGGCCGGATAAGTGTACCTGTGGAAAAGTTTGAAAAATGAATTGGCTACCTTGTCCGAAACAAGACAAGAACAGGATATATCAGAAATCTACATATGGATAAAGGAATTTCAATCTATGGA
>JAYSTG010000460.1:0-3264 GCA_043719965.1 Saprospiraceae bacterium
ACTTGTTGATCATCTACTTCTACTTGAGCAAAATCAGTATTGTAAGTAAGGTCCAAAGTCAAACTAGGGGTAATACTATATTTGATGTCGCCGCCGATATTGGCGTCAGTGATTGTTTTTCTTGGAGTGACTAGGTTATTGGAAATTACATTGCCTAAGACATACGGTATTAATTTGAGATTTCCGGGTATCTGAAGATCTAGCCCGGTGAGCGTGCCTTCCAGAGTCAGTCTATTGATAGTGAATTCGACAGGGATGGGTGACCAATAAGCTGCTTCATTGTTTTTTTGAATATTGCGTTGAAAATTTACGCCCCATACCTGGTCTTTGCCACTTTTAAATCGTAATGTTTTAAAAGGAATAGCAAACTCTGCGACCCATCCTACATCATTGACTTTTGTTTTTACTGTCCAGGATGCATCCCAATTGAGATTCATCCCACCGATAGTACCGCCTTGTTGGCGATTGGTATTAAAATTGCCTTGTCCTTCATTATCTATTTGCGCATCATATTCTATACCAGCAGGGTTCGTACCGAATAAAAATCCATTTTGACCATCCTTATAGGTATCCAGGATAAAAAGAAAAGCATCCGTAGCATCCAAGGCCGCATCGCGTCTCGAATCAGAGATGATTATTTTTTCCGGAGTAAGGTCATGACAGACGGCAGAGATATAAAAATATTCTTTATTATAAGCTATTCTAACTTCTGTTTTTTCAGAAGCAGGATGTCCGACATTGGGTTGAGTCTGGATTAAATCACTAAAAAAAGGAATATCACGCCATACCGGATCGTCAGATACATCACCATCTATTATGGGCGGGGTAGTAATCCTATGTGCTTGAGTAGTGGGTCGAGTCCCTGAATAAGCAGAAGATGCGGGTACCTGTGCCCATGCACCATTAAAAATGAAAGGGCATAACCCTATAATTAATATGCACTTTAAATCCATAATAATTCAACCATTGGATACATTTAAAGGCCATTCCAGCTTGGTAATTGCCAATATTTAATATCGAAGCCCAATGTAAATAAAATATTCAAATTTAAAATGAGATATTTATTTGAATGACCGTACGGAATGAAACAGGGGAAAGACTTTTATCCTTAAATTTATACGGGAGCAAGTACGAAAGAATTTCTTTTCGGCAGGTCTCGAAAAATTTGACACGAACATCAGGATATTAGGTATCCAACTTTTATTTATGCTTGACTTGGATGCGAGTCATGACAGGATAATGATCTGAAAAATGGATTTTTTGAATTTTATAGGACACACAATGCAAGCCAGGCGAAATCAATATATGATCAATGTGCAAAAATGGCAGTCGACCGGCATACGTATAAGCCAACCCATTACCAGCCTGCATAAATCCATCTTTCATGTTTTTACTCATGAGGTGATAGACATAAGATGATGGAATATCATTAAAATCACCGACTAGCATCAAGGGGTAGGGTGACAGCGCCATATGTTTTTTGATGATATCAGCTTGATTTACGCGTCGCAGTAAAGCTTGTTTGTATCGTTTCATTACCCTGGTGACTTTTTGCCAGGTGTTTTTATCCGGTAATTCCTTCACTTGCATAAGCTGCTCAGTTTGTGCTGATATTCGATTGGATACTAAATGCACATTATAGATACGAATGGTGTCTTGATGAAAAAGTAGATCTGCCCAGGTACATCCATTTCCCTTGGCTGAACTTTTAATTTCCCCTTGGCGAATGATCGGGTATTTGGAAAATATAGGCCATAGATTTTTATGCTGGATAGTACTAGCCGGATAATATTTTTCGACAGAGTCTTTTATAGTTCTGACCGTCGGGGATCCTGCAACCCATTCTTGAAAACATAGTACTTCAGCATTCAATGCATGATAATAATTCCAATTCCCAATCCGATTTCCTTCAATACTGGAACCAATATTATGGGTTAATAAGGTGATACCAAGCACGCTGCTATCCTGCACACTGAAATTGATAAAAGACTTTCTAAATAAATTAGAAAACCCTATCAATAATAAGATTAATAACCAGGCTTGATGTTTTTTGATTATCAACCCGATTAGCGCTATGACAAAAGTGCTGATATATAGATAAGGAAATAATAAGCCTAAGAAGGCAGCTGGCCAATACGATCGTGGATCAATACCACTAGACCACCATGAAATGATCAAAGTCAAGATGCAAGGCATGCCAAACAATAGAAAAAATCTATTCAATATCTTATTCAAACGAAAAAAATCTAAAAATGTCCAGGGATCGAACTGCGAAAATAGTCAAGAATAGTCAATATGTAATAGTGGACAAAGATATTATTTGTCTATAGTCTATAGTTTTCCCTGATCATCCAATATTTTTTTCTCGGCAGGAGTTAAGCTTTGAATTCCCTCATTTCTAATCTTATCAAGGATCTTATCGACCTCTTCTAGATGCGTCGATAACGTTGTAGAAGAAGTTTTTTTATGAGAAGGAGATGATGTGGTCGTAGTTTTTACAGTTGGATCCATTGTAATGATCTTGCCTTTTTCTTGAGTTTTTTTTTCTATCAGCGATGACCAAAAAATACTGAATGATTCACTTCTTAATGCCCAAATAAATAGAGCTCCTCCAAAAGCTCCACCAAGATGGCCTATATGGCCGCCCGTATTTGTATTTTCGGCCAATCCTGCAAGATCCAGTAGTATCACCCCAAGTGCTACATATTTAAGCCGCACTGCACCAATCAAAAGAAGATGCATGATATAATCTGGAGCTAAAATAGTAGCAGCCAAAACAAATCCCATGACGGCTGCAGAAGCGCCATAAGCCAACACTTCCGCTGAAGGGTAATGAAAGGCTCTCGAAAATATAAATATGGACAATGCTCCGGTCAAACCAGAGAAAAAATAAATAGACCAGATGTATCGGTCTCCTATCAAATCACCTACGATATTGCCAAACCAAACCAACATGATCATATTCCAGAATATATGCCAGAATCCAAGATGCATAAACATATGAGTGATGACCACCCAGGGATGTCGAAGCAAATAGGATGCGTCTGTATGTAACGCGAGACTTTCTGTGAACGAATGAAATCCCATGGATCCCACTCCTTGAGTCATATTAAACCCTATCCGTACAAATAATAATACTACAAACGTGATCCCATTGATCAATATGATTTGATTGAGGCGAGTGCCTTTATTGAATTGGTATTTTATGTCATCCCAGATAGACTCAAACATAATCGTAAGCTTATTTGCCAAATTTTCGCCAAT
>JAYSTG010000047.1:0-5745 GCA_043719965.1 Saprospiraceae bacterium
TGTCCATTGGTACGGTAGGCGGATTGACGACTTTACACCCTATTGCAAAACGCTCATTAGAGCTGTTAGAAAACCCCAATGCAAAAGAATTGATGATGATCATAGCAGCCACGGGCTTGATTCAAAATTTTGCTGCAGTGCGCTCTTTAATTACTACCGGTATCCAACAAGGCCATATGCGAATGCATCTTCATAATATCCTTGCTCAATTGGATGCTGACAGTGTCGAAAAATCAATGGCGGTTAACTATTTTACCGATAAACTGGTATCAGTCAATGCAGTAAAGTCCTATCTGGATGTATTACGCCAGTCCAACTAAGTGCCTTAAAATTTATTCGAGATCTCCTGAATATTGTTTTGATCACCTGGTTCTTGACTAGAACTAATTGATGTATTTGAATCGTTTTCAGGGACTACCTGCATTTCTTCGGTGATCTTTCTTACAATTTTATATTGGCTAAGGAAGGCTTTGGCGATTACCCGCAACACAGTATAACCAGGAATAGCCAGAACCATACCAGTGATTCCGCCAATTTTTGCTGAAGCCAAAATGACTATGAATATTTCCAGAGGATGAGCTTTGACTGTTTTAGAAAACAGGATAGGTTGCACCAACCAATTGTCAATCAACTGACCTGCAAAAACTCCACCAATAGCCTTTAAACTCAAGGGTAAAACCTGATGAGCAAAATCTAGTCCTACATAACCCGTGAGGGTGATAAACGCAGCGAAGCCCATTGCAATAATAGGTCCAACATAGGGTATGACATTCATAATGCCTCCAAAAAAACCAATCAGTAAAGCATTACGGATACCCATCACAGATAAAGCAAAATAAGTAACCAAGCAAAAAATAGTAATCTGTAAAAGTATCCCACTAAAATATCTTCGCAATAAAGCACTCGAATCATGGAGAATATGACTGATCTTTTGTTCGTGCCTTTTCGGGACTATGGCCACCAGATACTCCTGAAACAAACCTGATTCTTGTAAAAAAAAGAAAGTAATAAAAATGATAGAGCCTATAGCCAACGCCAGATTACTTCCGATCTGAAGGATGGACCCAAACAAGGTGGATAAGCGTTCTGGCCTGAACCATTTTTGAAAAATCAATTTTAATTGATCTAACACGTTTTGCTCCGAGGACATGAGACCCAGACTTTGTAGTTTATTGTTGATATAGGTTATGGGTTGCTGCAAGGAAATGCCGATTTGATTATAATCCAGATTGGCAAGATGTGACCCTTGTTCAATAATTATCGGAATGAAGAGTACCCCGATCATGACGATCAATAGGATGTATAATATTATCGTTAGGATTGCACTGATCGAAGTCCCCCACCTAAACTTTCTCAATTTTAAGCGCTCCAAAAAAAATCGCATGATTGGCTGACCCAGCATAGACAATACCCATGAAGCTAGGATAAAAGAGACCAAATCGGAAAAATAATAAAGTAGATAAGTACCAATTATTAAGGATACAACGATCCAAAATGTTCGCCCAGATTTCAACATATCAAGTGCCAAATTACAATTTTTGTAGGAGGATCTAAACCCTTGAAATGCAGATTGGATCGAGATCGTGTAATGGTATTTATTTTTTTATTTGCAATTGATATACACTTCTTATTATATTTAATGGTCTAAAAGTAAAAATCCTGATTGTGAAGCTATACATCAAAGGCTTGCTTTTCTTAGTCTGTTCATTCCAATTAGGAGCACAGACTACTATACAGCCTCGGCAGATGGATTATAGTTATGGAGGTATACTTTATACAGAAGAGACTTCTTTCCAAGGTGGATTGCATTCGTCTGGAATCTACTTGGGCTATCGAAAGGGGGTGATCAAGAAGTATTACCTCACTACTTTTTACCACCTGGAAATAGCTAATTTAAAGCATCCCAAAGAATATCATCAAAGCTTAAGGGCTCAATCGGTACTGCATAATATACCTAGTGGTAATGGATTTACGTATGGCAAACAAAATTCCTTTTTTGCTTTGAGAGGTGGCCTCGGTGCTAAAAGATATTATTCAGAAAAAACTAAGCGAAAAGGTGTTTCCGTAGCTTTGAGTTATGAAGGTGGGCCATCATTAGGAGTGGTAAAACCATATTATCTGGATCTTAGTAAATTTCAGAAGGATAGATATTTCATTGAAGCCACCAGATATTCAGAAAAAGTAAGAGCTGAATTTTTAGACTTAAATAAAATTGCAGGTTCATCATCTATACTCAAAGGGCTAACTCAGATTTCTGTGATTCCAGGCATTCAGGGCAAGGCTGCACTCAATTTTTCATTTGGAGATGGAGATCAGTACATCAAATCCTTCGAAGCTGGATTGGCTATGGATGTATATTTACGCAAGATTCCGATCATGGTAGAGACCCCTAATACCGCCTATTTTATTAATTTTTTCTTGGGTATAGATTTCGGTAAGCGCAAATAAAGCAATGAATTATAGGGCTCTATGATAATTTTTTATATAATTAGAGCGTTCATACCTATAATGTGATGCATACCAGTTTTTTTTATATTAGTTTATTAACATTTTAACAGTTCACTTGTCCAATAATTTTTATTTTTACCGTTTATTATGCGGATTTAGAATGAAAAAGTTTACACTACTGTTATTCCTTATTGGCACTTTTGCTTCTAGCTTTGGCCAAGACATCCATTTCTCCCAGTTTTATATGTCGCCTTTGAATCTCAATCCTGCTTTGACGGGAGTGATGAATTGTAATCAGCGATTTATAGTCAACTATCGCAATCAATGGGCTAGTGTCCTCGGCTCAAATGCATACAATACTTATTCTGTAGGCTATGATCAAAAGATACCAGTCGGTCAAAATGATTATTTTGGCATAGGAGGTGGAGTATGGGGTGATGTAGCTGGTCAGCTCAATTTTGGAACCTTGCAAGGTAAACTTGCAGGTTCATTCAGCAAACAAATGGCTGGCAATAGGTCGAGTTCTCATTATTTGGTAGCGGGATTTGATGCAGGATTTGCTTCAAGGACTATTGATTTCACAAGAGCGCAGTATGGAAGCCAGCATGATGGCCAAGGAGGCTTTAACCCAGGCTTACCTGGAGAAGTATTTGATAATAATAATTTCATTTTTGCTGATTTGAATGTTGGTTTATTATGGTTTAGCATAATGGGAGATAATAGATATTATGCCGGTGTTTCTTACAATCATCTGAATAAGCCAAATCAATCTTTTAGCAATGATTTGATAGTGCCACTGGATAGCAAAATCACTATACATGCTGGAGGGGAGATCGCTATTAAAAAAGATTTTAATCTGGTTCCAGGTGTGGTCGCTTTAAGACAAGGAGCAGCTTTTGAGCTAAACCTAGGTACGAGCGCTAAATTTATCACACAAAAAGCAAAAGATTTCGAACAATCTTTTCAATTTGGGGCCTGGCTGAGATTAGCCAATCACTACCAACAACCATTTACTACCGATGCTGTGATTCTATCCTCAAGATTTGATTTTAATCAATATGGTATTGGATTTAGTTACGATTTAAATATTTCAAGTCTTCGTCCAGCAAGCAATGGTAATGGTGCATTTGAGCTTTCTTTAATATACAATCTTTGCAATGGTAAAGGGACACGTGGAGTCTATTGCCCATCCTTTTAAACTTTAGATTCAATTAATTTTTTGTAGTTTTTTCTTTCGTCCGACAAATTATAATTTCAAACAGAAAATTCAAGATCATGTTGTAATTCGGCATGAATCTTGTCTTTTTGAAAGTCTTTTACTTTATTTGTTCATTATAATTAAAACCCAAAAGTATGTTCGGAACTAAAAAAGCGGAAACTGTGACCAACACCCCGATCAAAAGCCTTTCTAACAACGGCTCATCCTCTGCTCTTAATAGCATTGTCCATGGCACCAAGATTGAAGGCAAAGTGCATTGTGAAAATGACATCCGTATAGATGGTAATCTTAAAGGATCGCTTATGTGCAATAGCAAAGTCATTATCGGCCCTACTGGCTCAGTAGATGGTGATATAGAATGTGAAAATGCAGTCATTGAAGGCCATTTTATAGGTATACTCACTGTACGGGACTCCTTACAAGTAAAGGAGTCGGCCAATATCAAAGGAGATATCAATACGGATAAACTAACTGTACATTCTGGCGCTATTTTTAATGTATCCTGCCTTATGAAAAATGAAATACACCATGAGAGCGCATCCTCTAATGGAGTATATCAGGAGGTAGGATAGTTATATTGAAATAGGCTAAAGCCTGTTTTTTCGTACCACCAAAGTATCTCCATTGCTTATGTCTCCTAATAACTCAAATGATATTTTGAAATATTCTGGTATGGCATTTGAAATGGCTGTATACATTGGATTAGGATTATTTATAGGTATCCAACTTGACCGCCTACTGAAGCTGAACACGCCTTATTTTACTCTCTTATTCGCTGTTTTGTTTCTTTCAGCTTATTTTGTGAGGCTTATTAAAAGCTTATCTCGCAAATAATGGAAATCAAACCGTTTTATACTACTTTATTTATTGTAACATTATTGGCAGGAGGCACCTTGTGGGCTCTTTACCAATTTGCTCATTTGGATGCTGGATTTTTTCCGTTATTCGGCCTTACTTTTTTCTTTATTTTTTCACTATTGATTTTTCATTTAGGTAGAGCATCTGTCGTTTCTTCAGATAAAAATCGATTTACAGCAGTAGTAATGGGTATGATTTTTTTGAAGTTGGTGCTCACCCTTTTTATTGTAATAGGGTATGATAGATTGGTGACTCCAATTTATATCCATCATATCATTAGCTTTTTAATTTCCTATTTGTTTTTCACTGTTTTTGAAGTGTATTTCATGTCCAAATTGTCGAGATGGAAAGCATAAACGACTTACAAGCTATCCGGCTTGCTGAGGTTGGAAACCAATCATTTACAATTTCTTCAATTGAAGGAATAAGGGTACAAGAACAAATAGACCAGGATTCATATACTATTTGGATAGACGATGAAACTTTTTCGGTACGGTTTATCCGCTCGAATTCAATCAGTAGAACTTATGAATTCAAAATCAATCAAGAATTTTTTGTCGTCAAACTACAAAGGACTATTGACCTGAGAGTCATTGAATTGGGCTTTTCGGATAGAAAACATATGCAGCTAAAATCACTTATCGCTCCGATGCCCGGTTTGATCAAAAAGATTGAAATTGTAGCAGGCGGGTCGATAGTACCTGGCCAACCCCTCGTCGTCTTAGAAGCTATGAAAATGGAAAATGTAATCAAGGCCAATCATACAGGGCAAATAAAATCTATCTTAGTCGTTCCCGGGCAAATAGTAGAAAAAGGTCAGCATTTAATGGACTTTAACGATTGATGCATATTTACTATCTTTCGGAATCCTACAATGACTTTAAAAGGTTTTTTCGACTATCTGACAGCAAATCCTAATGTGATTTTATTTTTTTCTATTGCCTTACCTCTAAGTGCCTTATTGATAGGATTCTTTAGCAGAGGGGAGGGGCATTTATCCCCTTGGAAATACCTTTATTCATTCTTTATCTACCTGGTTTGTGTACCGGGCATTTTTGCTTTTATGCTCAATGTATATTTATTTTTATTTGAACGGCAAAGCATCTTGGATATGAACCTTACTACTCAAATTCTTCCACTGATCGTCATGGGGATCACGCTGATGATCATCAAGAGAGCAGTTTCATTAGATGATATCCCTGGATTTGGACGATTGGGAG
>JAYSTG010000461.1:0-3259 GCA_043719965.1 Saprospiraceae bacterium
TAGGTAAATACCTCATCAAAAAAACCGGAAGAGATATGGTATTATGGCATGGCGCCTGTATGGTCCATGAAATATTTTCTCACGAGAAAATAGTAAAACTTAAACAGCGATATCCAAATGCCAAATTTATAGCCCATCCTGAATGTGAGCCGCACATCCTGGACATGGCAGATTTTATTGGCAGTACGACCGGATTATTAAAATACACGATGTCAGATTCCAGCACAGAATATATCGTGGCTACTGAAGCTGGCATCTTACATCAGATGGAGTTAAAATCACCTCATAAAACCTTTATCCCTGCCCCTCCAAATAATCACTGTGCCTGCAATGAATGTCCACATATGAAGCGCAACACCCTTGAAAAACTTTATGTGTGTCTTAAATATGAACTTCCTGAAATTATACTTCCGCAATGGGTGATAGACCAAGGGAGGGCCAGTATAGACAAGATGTTGGAGATTTCTAAGAAGGCTGGATTGGTAGCAGGGTAAAGGTTACTCTTTTCAAAATTTCCCTTAGCTTTAAAGATTGGTATCAATCATTTTTTTGAATCTTTGATTTTGATAAATGCACTTTGCTAAAAATAAAGCCCCGATCACTTCTCTAGATCAATTAAACCCTTCCGACATCTATACATCGTACAGAAAAATTTAAATTGTACGTACAAAACGGAGTAAAAGAATATTGGATGATAGAGTCTTTTTTTGTTTGATTTCCAAGCGGCAAGCTATTGATGTAACTATTTCATTGATTATTCCATAGCCAGAAGCTATCTCTTTTCATGAAATTTTTTATTACTTGTTCAAACTGATACGTTCTATATAAATTTGTTTTCGACAATCGATTTACAAGTTTCTTATTTAATGGTTCAAAAATTGATTTCAAATTTTTGTTTGCATAAACAATGGGGTCTTCTACACCTATAAAATGATAAAAAGTATCAGATTGAACTTTAAAATTACTATCGTCTTCAATTTCGAAAAGAAGTTTAATGAATTCAAATTGAGGGTCATTATGTAGATGAAAAATATTAAATTTAAAAACTTCGATTTCCTTAGGAGGCAAATACATATTTGGCTTTAAAAGATATTCTCTCCTTCCATTTAGCTCTATTTGAATTAATTTATTTTCTCTTGGCTGGCTAAATGCAGGAGATATTAATCCACGTAAGGAATCACTCTGCAGAATTTTCAAATTGATTTGCTTTATGTATTTTGGATTATTTTGTTCGTTTTTAATAAATAATTTTACAAATTGATATTCTGATGAGATATCAACAATCTTTGGAGGCAAATCCCCAGTCGTATCTTTTTTAAGAGGTGAACTCTGAGAAGTATCCGTTATATTAGGTAAGACTTCGTTAATTTCTGATTTGCAAAATTCAATATAAAAAAAACTTAATATTCCTAAAATCAATGTTGCAATTGCCACATTTATTTGTCTTTTTCTTACATTTATATCTTGTCTCTTTAAATTTTGGTCAGTTAATTTTTCCCCTTTATCTTCTAAGTATTTTACTCCTCGACTATTAATTCGTGCTTTTGGGTTTTTACTTTTAATTGACAAAGGTAAAATATCTATATATTCAGCTAAATCTAAAATAGCTCTTGAGATCTCGGAAGGATTTGGATTCAATTTATAATTTTTGAATGCATCCTTCACAAAATGATACTTCGAATTACTGCGTGTATTTAAAAATTCTAAAATTATAGATGCGTTCCTATTTTCCATGTGTGTAAAGCTGTTTTTATAGCCCTACCACCCCAATACCCAAGCAAAAATCAAAGGTGCGACTATCGTAGCATCACTTTCGACAATAAACTTTGGAGTCTTGATATCCAGCTTGCCCCAGGTAATCTTTTCGTTCGGCACAGCTCCTGAGTACGATCCATACGAAGTGGTACTATCACTGATCTGACAGAAGTACGACCAAAATGGTACATCATGCCACTCCAGATCCTGATACATCATGGGCACCACACAGATCGGAAAGTCACCAGCTATACCCCCTCCGATTTGAAAGAACCCCACGCCTTTGCCGGAAGAGTTTTTACGATACCAGTCCGCCAAAAAAACCATATAATCTATACCGCTTTTTACAGTAGTAGTTTTTAATTCTCCTTTGATCACATAACTGGCAAATATATTTCCGGTAGTGCTATCCTCCCATCCCGGACATATGATCGGAATATTTTTTTTGGCAGCAGCTACGATCCAACTGTCTTTTGGATCGATTTCATAATATTGCTCCAGATCTCCGCTTAATACTGTTTTATATAAAAACTCATGCGGTAAAAAAGATTGCCCGTCTTGCTCCGCTTTGATCCATTGAGCATGAAGGTGTTTTTGCAACCTTCTGAATGCTTCCTCCTCTGGGATACAGGTATCTGTCACTCTGTTGTAATGATTCTCCAATAATTCCCATTCCTGTTCAGGAGTCAAATCTCGATAATTAGGTATTCTTTTATACTTACTGTGCGCTACCAGATTCATGACATCTTCTTCCAGATTGGCACCTGTACAACTGATGATATCGACTTTGTCCTGACGGATCATCTCAGCCAATGATATGCCCAATTCACCAGTGCTCATGGCCCCAGCTAGTGTGATCATCATTTTACCTCCTTCAGTCAGATGCTGCTCATAGCCCTTTGCTGCATCCATTAAAGCAGCAGCATTAAAATGACGATAATGATGTTCAATAAATTTGGAAACAGGGCCTTTGCTCATTGATTATTTATTTTGATGAATTCGTTTGATATCCCTTTTAATACCCTAATATTTTCAACATATCTTCTGCCAGTTGTTCCTCCTGATAAACCCAATCTACAATATTACCTTGCTCATCTCTATCGACCAGGATATGTTTAGGACTAGGGATCAAACAATGTTTTATTCCACCATAACCACTCAACGCATCCTGGTATGCCCCGGTATGAAAAAATCCGAGGTATAATGGCTCAGGATCATTTTTGGGCGAAGCCGGTAGGTACACTTGATTTTCATGTACCTCGCTATTGTAAAAATCTGAATTGTCGCAAGTGATGCCACCTATATTGACTCGTGTAAAATCATTATACCATTTATTGATCGGGAGCAAGATAAACCGCTCTGCGATCCCCCAACTGTCAGGCAATGTATTCATCAAGGAATTATCAATCATGTACCAAAGCTCCGAGTCATTCTGTTGTTTTTGCCCTATCACTGAAAAAATCGTAGCCCCACTCTCCCCTACCGTATATTTTCCAAATTCTGA
>JAYSTG010000462.1:0-3255 GCA_043719965.1 Saprospiraceae bacterium
TGCCCTCAGTAGGTATCCACGGTAAATCGTTTTCTATAAAAGGAGGTGTGCGGGTGACTTCGCATAGTGATGATTTCGGTATATTTCCTGTAGTGCATCTGAGTGGCAGCATCGCTGGCAATCAACTCATGATCATCGCAGGAGCTGATGGTGGCCTGAATAAAAACACTTATCGCACCCTGAGTAAATACAATCCATTTATTACTTATAAACCTGAGATTGAAAACACGGAGCAAACACAATTCTACGCCGGACTGAAAGGCTCCGCCAAAACGCTGGAATACGATGCACGTGTTGGCTATAAAATCAATAAAAACCTTCCTTTATTTATCCTGGCTACCAAAGATCTCAGCAGATTCGATGTGATCTATCGGGATATCGATGCCTTTCATTCTACAGCCTCTGTGACTTTCAGGCCAACAAAATCTATCACCGTTAACGGTGCCGTCAATAAAAATTTCTTTAGAAAAAATATAGAAGCTCAAGCCTGGGGCCTTCCATCCTTAGAGCTCAATGGATCAGTGCAGTATCAATCTTTAAATAAAAAACTATTATTAACTGCGGAGACCTATATCAATGATGGCATACCTTTTAAGGATGATCTCAATACTACCGGTAAATCAAAATTGTTGATGGACATCAGTCTGGGAGCAGATTATCATATCACTAAAAACTTTGGAATATTCATACAAGCCAATAACCTGGCCAATAATTATTGGCGTCGATGGTATCAATATCCTACCTATGGCATCAATGCCGTCGGAGGTATCACTGTAAAGTTTTAAACCCAAAAAAATTCTTGATTAGAAGGATTATCGGGTCACATACAGGACTTCTTTCACCGCTTTGATCACCTTGGCTGGGTTTGGCAACCACTCCTCAACCAAGGTCGGAGCGTAGGGCAAGTTTGTATCGGCAGAATTGACTCTGATGATCGGTGCATCGAGATAATCAAAAGCGTATTTCTGTATTTCGTAGGTTACCTCAGCACTGATGCCGGCAAATGGCCAAGCTTCGTCTACTACGACTAATCGATTGGTTTTTTTTACCGATTCGACAATGGTTTTATAATCCATAGGGCGAATCGTTCTAAGGTCGATCACTTCAGCCTCTATCCCTTCCTTTGATAATTCTTCAGCAGCTTTTTTAGCCACTTCTACCATTTTATTGTAGGATACTATGGTCACATCAGTACCAGATCGCCGTATAGCTGCTTTTCCTATAGGTACTAAATACTCACCTTCGGGGACTTCACCTTTAAAGCCATATAAGATCTCTGACTCCATCATACATACAGGGTCATTATCACGGATAGCAGATTTCAATAAACCTTTAGCATCTGCGGGATCTATACACGAGGTTACTTTGAGGCCAGGTACATTAGCCATCCATGATTCAAAAGTCTGGGAATGCTGCTGAGCCAATTGACCTGCAGAACCACTAGGTCCTCTGAATACGATAGGACAAGCAAATTGCCCACCAGATTGGCTCAGGGTCTTAGCCGCATTATTTACAATCTGATCAAAGGCCAGGATCGCAAAATTCCAAGTCATAAACTCTACGATAGGCCTCAAACCATTCATGGCAGCACCTACTCCTATACCTGCAAATCCGAGCTCAGAGATTGGAGTGTCGATAACGCGCTTAGCTCCAAACTCTTCAAGCATGCCTTTACTCACTTTATAGGCGCCATTATACGCTGCAACTTCTTCTCCCATCAAAAACACGTTGGGATCTCGGCGCATTTCCTCTACCATCGCTTCACGGAGCGCATCTCTCAATGTCAATATACGGCTCATAATATTATTTTGAGTCGCAAATTTAGTCAAATAAATAATTAAAAACTTACGATCCTATTACTTCCTTTTGGCTATCGGTATCACCAGTTTTAAAGCCGACCACGTATCATCCACTGAGGCTACTTTGATATCCACTAAATCCAGTGACCATGCAGTATCTCTGATAATATTTTCATTCAATTCAGAAGGTTGTTTAGATGATTTTTTATGCCAGGAGACCCAAAGCATTCCTTTTGGTGTTAGTTTTTTTTGATAATTATTTAATTGAGCTTCCATCACCTGAATCGAATTAACAAAAACCCAGATACAATCATATTTAATTCGTGGGTCAGGATTGATATCATACAAAATATTTTCTCCAGATAATAATTGTTGGATAAACAAAGGAGCATTTAGGACTATATTCTTTGTACTTACTTTAATGCCTATCTTTTGTAATAAGGGGGTCTTATAGATTTTGTGCTCTGACATGGGCTATATTTTTGAGGTGCATTTTGTCCAAAAAATGACCAAAAGGCGAAGGACCCCAGGATGCTCTCCAATCTTGAATGAGGCCATCTTTTTTAAGACTGTCTAAGTATCGTAGGGATCGATCTATCCTCTCCTTTATTTCCGTAGTGTTATCTGCAATAGATCCATGTCCTGGGACCATGAATGCTATACTATGGTTTATTAAGATCTTGTTACATCGGTCTAAAGTCTCATAATAAGATGCCAAATCACCCTCTACAAATGGAAATTCTATATCTGATAAATAATCTCCTGCTACCCACAGTCCAAACTCAGGGACAATCGTAAATATACCATCTGATGTATGACCTGCAGATTTATAAAATAGTATATCCAAACTTCCTAATTTAAATGGAAGGCCATCTTCAACAGGTTTTATAATACAATCCAATACTGGAAATTGGACGCTAGGGTCTCTATTTATATAAAATTCCTGGTCGATGGCTTGCACTTGACTACACACTGCTTCTTTGTCCTTCCTGCTGTTCATAAGATCTGATCCTATCATAGTAAACCCTTCGAATGGTGGATATCCTACGATGTGGTCAAAATCCCCATGAGTAAAGATCAACGATTTTTCAGCGTAAATGTTTTTATTGGCATCAGCCCAGATCGCATTCATTTCGGATGGAGTGTAGGCAGGATCCCATACTAAGGAGGTTGTATGATGGTAAAGGCAAACAGAATTTAGCTGCCAGAAGGCGCTTTGATATACTGCGAGGTTTTGGATGGGTTCAAGTTTCATTGCTTCACTAAAAATACACTATCCAGAGCTTCTTTGGAGCCTAGATTTTAGGAAAAGCTTAAACATGATGAAAAAAAAATATATCTTTTATTTGTAATAAAGAAACATATTAAATAATAATGATATATGTATAATATTGTTTAATAGCTACAAACACTTGTTTGATTTAACCTATCTATATCATCTTGTTACTTTATTGAA
>JAYSTG010000463.1:0-8979 GCA_043719965.1 Saprospiraceae bacterium
TAAAAGTAATTTTGATAGCGGATGAAATAAAATTAAAAGATAAAGTTAATATTAAACACTATAACGAGATTAAGGAAAAAACAATCTGGCAAACAATACCATTTATATCTAATATAGATAAAAGTTTAGATGGAATTGTGGAAAACTTAAATAATATTTATTTTTCTGAGTTTATTAAAGTTAATAGGACAACAATTATAAAATACTTAACTGAATACTCAATATCAAATCTTAGGACAATAATTTATTATATATATACTCTTTATGAAGTATTTAAGAAATGTTCGCATAATTTTACATCTGCCAATGGAACCATTATTTTGAATTCAACTCTTGTTTTGTGTAACGAATTTAAAGAAGGAAGAATAGATACAAACCGTATAAAGACAAATAACTATTTAAATAATAATGGCATTATAAGTAGAGGTGAATCGTGGGTTTCCGACGGTTTTAATATTCAATCTATTAAAAATCCAATAGTGGATGAAGAAAAACAATTTATTCAAAAATATTTTATAAATGGAAGTCACGATTATACTTTTTTAAGCAGTGTACTAACACTTATCTGCGAAGGCAGCTTTAATGAAGTATTATTTTCAAATGAAATTTCAAAATTAAATATTCGAGAAATAGATTTAATTATTAATGAATTAGATAATCCATACATATTAGAGCAAAATATTTTTTATGAAAAATGGAATAAATTATTACTCCTAGTTGATTCTAATGATTGTATGCTTTCTGATTTGCTCAATGTTGCTGGAGTCTACGAATTTTGTTCGCTCAGAAATATTGATTTCGAAATTAGCAAATCCGACCTTTATATCAGACTGAATGATAGGATTCTGTCAATTAATGAATCTTATTTTTATCAATATTCAAGAAATGGAGAGTATTATAAGAAAATTCAAGAAACTAATTTAAAAGACGCCAGTAAGGACTTTTTAGAATTAGAAATGGTAGTACTAGCAAGGAGTCAAACTCTTTTTAAAGAAGGTTTAATAAAACAATTCGAGAGTCTTAAAAATAAATTATCTTCGTTAAATGAACTGACAGATTCTAACTTTTTTCTATTAATTACTCACTATAATGAAGACCAAATAATTGAATTTGTTCAGTTTGCAATAAAAAACTCTAAAATTGCCAGCCAAATTGTCGAGTGTATTAAAAATAATTATAGAATTTCTAAGATAGAAGATTCTAAACTAACAAATAAAATTAGTACCCTTATCAGCGCTTCATTAAAATCTTCGACTAAAGGAACTGTAATTTGGGCAAATTATAACTCAATAAAAGATTTTCCAAAGGTTTATTGAGTCCCCTACTTCTTCACTTCTTTATATGTTTTTTAGCTTTTGAAACATTTTTCAATCAATTTTTGCAATAGCCCAAATGCGCGGTACCAGTCAATTGGTTTTTCTAAAGAAGTATTTTAGTGCTTTTCTATGGCTTCATGAAAATTGGACAATTGTCTTGCCATATTACCTTTGGCCACATCTGAAATATAAAAGTCAAAACTATTCTTATACTTTGCCCGAATAAGAAAAGTTTTACCCACCCTTCTGCGACCATAAACTGCCACAAAAGCTGATTTTGACAGCTTATCCAAGCCACCCAAAAGAACAAATTCTAACTGCCTGCCGATGAGCATTGTCGCTATTTTCTGCTAAAGCACTACACTTTTAGCCCATTTAAGCAGGTTAAAAACTATATTTCGCTAAAACTATCTAAAAAACAATAACTTTAGCAGGTTATAAAATTAACTCCTCTCTTTATTGACATCTTTTGCGTTCAAAACCCCTCTAGAAAATCTTGCACGATCATTTGATTGAGTACCGGACAATGTGCCCATATTGACCATTTTGAAGGCCATTTATACAGTTTGAAGCCTTATTACAATCATTTTACATACCCTTTACACTTTTTTACAACTGAAAAGGCAATCCCCGTTGAACTGAATGTACATTTGGTCGCTAATCACAATTAAAAATAAATCTATTATGAAACTAGGTTCTCGATGTATGATTGGGCTGATCGCCTTCCTATCTATCTGCCAAGGGTACGGACAGTCCTTATTCAGCAATTGTTCGGCAGCTTTTCTTAACAATAAGATGATCGTAGATAACTATAGTCCGGATGGCAAATGTATCCTGGATTATAATAGTACTGGCGACCTCACGGTCTGCACGGCCAATCTGTCCCCTACCGAGAGTATAGCAGTCGATAAAATAAAGTTCAAAGTTGCAATCCGGGATCAAAACACTAAAACAATCACCATGTACTCGGATGAGACTTTTAAACAAGTCAGCATTCAAAAAATCATGACTAAAGTCCGCAAAGGGGATCACCTGGTATTGATCACGATGGATAATGAATATGCTTTGCCGCATAACGAAATACTGATCAAATGATACCCATGAGCTCCACAGCAAATTCCTAGCTGATCCATCCTTGGAAGGTGTATTTAAAATTGATGTGAGTCAAGTGAAGGTATTTGGTTGTTCTTTGGCCTCTTTTGACTCAATCAAGCATCTAAGTTCTTTTTATTGAGGAATATTTAACTATTCAATACTTTGGTGGATCATTCGTAGAGGATACGATCCCTTACCTTTGTCCTATATTCTTACAACATGATACTACAAAGCACATTATTCTTACACCTACTAATATTCTTCCTTAATACCTCATGCGTTCAGCCACTTGCTGAGCAACCAAACGTATTAAACACAAGTGATACGATTAAACTCCCGCCTTTAGAAACTCAGAATGCCAACAGCAATTATAAACCAGCCTTCGCAGGTCAGACCAGAATAGCTGGCACCAAAACAATGGCGCTCTATAAAGTAGATAAACTGAATGGCGAATTAAAAAATCCCTGGGCCATCATACCCTTGCCGGAGCATCGATTTTTGATTACTTCTAAATCCGGCTATATGCAGATCCTCGATGCTCAAGGGGCAGTACAAAAAAAGATCATCGGATTCCCAGATGTAAAATCTAATGGCCAAGGTGGATTGCTCGATGTAGCCTTAGATCCACAGCATGCCACGAACAAAATGATTTATTGGTCTTATTCAGAAGCTTATGAAGGTGGTAGTGTGATGGCCGTGGCAAAAGGCAAGTTAAATGAAGCGGAATCAAAAATTGAAAATCCTTTAGTGATATTTCGTGCGACACCTGCGCTCAATAGTGGGCTGCATTTTGGATCAAGACTAATTTTTAATAGTGACGGGCATTTATTTGTCAGTACAGGCGAAAGATCTATTCTCGAAGGGCGACGGCAAACCCAGGATTTGAAGTCAGGCCTAGGCAAAATATTCAAAATTACCAAAGAAGGACTTCCTGCGCCAGGCAATCCTTTTATTAACCAGCCCGGAGCGAAACCAGAAATCTATGCATACGGTATACGCAATGCACAAAGCCTGGATATCCATCCTGTCACTGGAGATTTATGGGAGGCGGAGTTTGGCCCTCGTGGAGGTGATGAAGTCAACATCATCCAAGCCGGTAAAAACTATGGTTGGCCAGTGATCACGTACGGTATCGAGTATGGTGGACCTGCTATCGGTGAGGCTATCCAGCAAAAGTCAGGTATGGAACAGCCTATTTATTACTGGGATCCTACTTTATCTCCAAGTGGAATGACATTTTATAAAGGCAAAACCATCGCGGAATGGGAAAACAATCTATTTATCTGCGGACTGGGCAGTGGACATATCGCCCGATTGATCATAAAAAACAATAAAGTAATAGCTGAAGAATGGTTACTGGGTGATAAACGAGAACGGTTTAGAGATATCACCTATCACAATGGTATGTTGTATACAGTGACCGATGCAGGCAACCTCTATCGCATCAGTAAACAATGATATGATAATCGTGTAAGGAACCTCGAGGCTGCGTCTTTTGACTGAGTCTTTAAAGTGAAGAGCCAAAATCCAATGCCTTAAATAAAATCAAGATTTTCAGTAATCCTGTGACCAGTTTGTTTGAATGCATTCATATATAATTGAATTCTCCGTTTCGCTTCATTTAAATCAGTATTATTCAGATTAATATTCAACAAATCTATAAACCAGGCATACTTGGTATCATCCGTGACATATCGCTCGCAGATTTCCTTAGAAATAGGCAATGTGGAGATTTTGGAATCGTCATGGACATCCCTGACATTAGCCGCTAAAAGCTTATTGTATTCTTCGAGGAGTAATTTATTAAATAAAACCATATCAAATATATCGCCCGCTTTTATCCGGGTAGTGGAGTCATCTTCAGTAATTATTGCTCTTTTATGTACCCACTCCCAAAGAATACTCAACCTAATTTCGCCGGTAGCCATATCTTCCATGAGATATAAGACATCATCATTGCCAAAAAAATCTGCTGCTTTTAAAGCTGCTGCCTGCATACCTTGCAAAAATGCATTGCCGTATTGAAGCGCTACACTCAATAGATTGCGAGCACCCCGTATAGTCCTAGGTGCAGCCTCTAGCAGGATCAGTCCGGTGGCATCTTGATCCATATAAGTCAACCTGGGAAATGATTTACCTAATTGATTCAATGCTCCATGTTTTGCCCATACTGGACGCACGACATGCACCATTTTCCAATGAGCAACCCACTTGCCACTGGCACCATCCCGTTGCTCACGCTCAGCCCCTAGCAATGCTTTTTGCATACTTGCTGCAACACCTTCCGGTGATCCTACCGGGATATTGGGTTCCATACCACCCTGCCAAAGTGCATAGTTGCCATGGATGTCAGGTGTATTCACCGCACGCCGCACCCGATCTTCGTAATTACGCATATAACCATAGGTCATCGGGATAGCTTCAATGTTTGCATTGATAAAATTATTATCCCAAGCCATCGCATCGGCCACACTATTGATATAATCCCACCTGCCCGTATTAAATCCTACGAAGTGTTTTCCTAATACAGCTCGGATTTCCATCAGTTGATACGATGCTTCCAATTGTTCTACTAATACATATGCTTTGATCGTACCCATTTCCAAATGGAGATGATTTTCCATCCCGTCCAGCATTTTATTCCACAGTGCAGCCTCCGATGCTTTTTGGATTTTAGGTAGATACAACACGATAGAAGCGCCGGCCTTCAACAAGGCTTGATAATTATGAACTACATATAAGGTCAGATCTACTATACAAGCTGCTATTGCTGTACCATGTTCATCGAGGATATGGCGATCATCGAGGTGTAGGCCCCTGACTCTAAATATTTTGGTCGTAAAGTTTAGTTGAGCAGCCCAATCATCTATAATATTTTTACCAAAAAACGCCATGGCCCATCGATTCATATCAAGTGCAACTTGCTCTGCAACGTTTAAAAATAATGTATCCTTATGAATAGCCAGTTTGAGATTGCGTTGATTATCCAATGACATGGTAGCTATCTGCCCTAAAGCATCTTCGCCGTCAAACATCCAACCATCGGCTCCTGATAATAATGCATACGCGACATTACGAATACTGCTTTCTATTGGGGCATTGGGTTTGGCAGCCGGGCCCGTCCCCTGAATCCACTGACGCTGCAAGTCTGGCGGGATGCTGGACCCTTCAAACTTGCCATCTCGGGCATCCTGGACTATAATGTCAGTACCCGATATTTTGCTCCATGGGTCTAGAAATTCTATTCGCTGCTGGTGCTGTTGCCTCGAAGACCTAATTTGAATTCGATCATGCATCAAAGATTTTATTTCTTTGTTGAATTGGGACATGACTGATAAAGCCTGCAGAGCTTCAGGTGTGTATATATCCGAATATAAATCCTTAACCGTAGCGCGTATAGAAACACCTGTACTCATTAGCTTTAAATAATTTTATATTATTACCCTCGAGCGGGCATTTCAAAAAGTTACTATTTTTTCTTATTGATGTTTGTGATCGTAATCACCATCAGACTAATAATCAAAGCCAAAATCAATAAGACAGCACTGCCTTGAGCATAATTGATCACTGGGCCAGTTGTGGTTGTGATGGATTCGAGCTTAGTGTATGATGGTACTATCCAAGTCGTCACATAGACTTGCATACAAGTCAAGATGCAGATTACAAACAACATAATAAAACTATGCTTCACGGTAAATCGGAACAAATCTGATTCTTTACCGATCAATCCGACAGCAGCAGCACCTATCGCGATAGATTGCGGCGAGATCATTTTACCCGTGACTCCTCCTGATGCATTAGCGCTAACGGTCACCAGCGGATCAAATCCTAAGGTCTCTGCGGAAGTAGCTTGAAGTTTACAAAACAACGCATTGGACGAAGTATCGGAACCAGTCAGAAATACACCGAGCCAACCCAGAATAGGTGAAAAAAATGGAAATAGTACACCGGTACTTGCCAAAGCCATCGCCATCGTAATAGACATGCCTGAATAATTGGCTATGAATGCAAATCCCACTACTGCCGCAATCGTGAGGATTGGAAATTTCAATTGTTTTAATGTAGTTAAAAATAAATTGAACCCTTCCTTCCATGATATCCCTAACAACGGTATTGCGATAGTAGTCGCTAATATCACTGCGGTGCCCGGGGCTGATAAATAATTTAATTCAAAGGCTTTGATCAAGAGTGGGCTGCCGTCTGGTTTTAGGATAGACCCATTGAGTCCCGGTATTTGAAATTTAAACATTGCGATTGAATTAAGAAGATCTTTTACCGGTTGCAATCCCCAAGCCACAATAAATAAGGTCATGATAATAAATGGCGACAATGCTTTGAAGATCTGTGCGGTTGAATATTTCAAGTCTGAGGCAATGGACTGTGGTGGCTCCTCTTTAAATCGCCAGATAGATTTTGGTTTCCAATACTTTAATAAGATCATCATACAAAAGATGGATGCAATCCCGGCTAAGACATCGGGTAACATTGGGCCCATAAAATTGGAAGCAAACCATTGGAAGAATGCAAAGGAAACTCCCGATACTATAATGGCAGGCAACACTTCCATCGACTTTTTAAACCCTGACATCAACACCACCAAATAAAAAGGAAGAATAACAGACAGCAATGGAAGAGTGCGACCTACCATCTGCGAGATCGCCATCTCGGGTATATCCGACATGCGAGAAGCCATGATGATGGGTGTGCCTACAGAACCAAAGGCGACAGGCGCAGTGTTAGCGATCAGACAGATGCCTGCAGCATATAGCGGATTAAACCCTAATCCTACAAGCATGGCTCCTGATATGGCCACTGGTGCCCCAAATCCTGCAGCGCCTTCTAAAAACGCTCCAAATGAGAATGCAATTAGCAATGCTTGCAGTCGTCGGTCAGGAGTCACTGAAGCCATAAAGTTTTTAATAACTTCAAATTGGCCACTTTTGACCGTGACATTAAACAAAAATACTGCACTGATGATAATCCAACAAATGGGGAAGAGCCCGTAGAGTGCACCATGTATTGTGGATAACAAAGCAAGCTTCAATGGCATACGATATACGATCAAGGCTATAAGGATAGCAAGTGCTACGACGAGCAAACTGGAAATGTGACCCTTTATTTTTCTACTGAGCAGATAGAATATGAAGATAACCGGGATCGCTGCTACCAGAGCAGATAAGGGTAGGTTTTGTAGTGGGTCGATGGTTTGAGTCCAGGTCAATTCGCAAGTATTTAAGAGGTAAAATAAGCAAGTTAAATAAATTAGTTGCCGTTTTTGGTAACTAATTTTACCTTTGCTTACATTGAGAGTAATAAAAGAAAAGACGCTATTCCAATATTGCACCAATGCCAAGTATTATCATGCAAAATCATCCATTAAGGCGTGGCTTTATGAGGTGAGATATTCTGAATGGAAAAACGCTCAAGCGCTTAAATATAAATATAGAAATGCAAGTATAATCAATTCTAAGAGAGTGGTTTTTAATGTTAAAGGCAATAACTTTAGGTTGGTGGTGGATATAGAGTATAAACTAAAACTGGTTTTTATTGTTTGGTTTGGGACTCATGCAGAGTATAATGTTATAAATGTAAATACTATTAACTATGAAGATTAATGTAATCAAATCAGAAACTGAATACAATAAAGTATGTAAAAGAATATATCAATTGATGCATACATCAGATCAACCTATTGATTCAAAAAGCAAGTTGGGTGAGGAATTAGAATTACTAGCACTGCTAGTAGAAAAATATGAATCAAACAAATATCGGATTGACCCTCCAAATCCTATTGAGGCCATCAAATTCAGGCTTGATCAAATGGACCTTAATCAATCCGATATCGCACCTTTGATGGGAGGCAAATCAAGAGTCTCTGAAGTCCTAAATGGCAAACGCCAACTGACTATAAAAATGATAATATTGCTCAATAGATATCTAGGTATCCCCTATGAATCTTTGTTAAATAATAATAAAAAAATAAAGTTAGATTCAAAAAAACAAAATCTGCTATTGAATATTCCTGCTATAAAAAATCAATTTGCGAAGAATAAAATTGGAATTACTAGTTAGAGCAATTAATAGTGAAAGCTATTTTTTTTAGTTACCCCACATTTATTCAGATTAAGTGTATAAAAAATTGAAGTACACAAATAGTTCATGTCCAGCTTGAGAATCAAATGTAATCCAAACGACATCGCCGCTATCGGGTATGTATTTTATCATCTTACCAAAGCTCTTTTCCTATACCTGGCCTGTTTGTACTTCTTTATGAATATTATTTTTACTCACATTATTTAGTAATTCTTCAAGGGAAAACTGAGGTGGCTCAATTGGGGTAATAATGATTTTGCCCTTAACGATATTGATTTCTACCGGCGAATCATTTTCCAAATGCACATCCTCCGCAAACGACTTAGGGATTCTAAGTGCCAAGCTATTTCCCCATTTTTGAACTTTGGTGACCATATATTATAAAATAATGTATCTACAACGAAGATACGAGTTTAATCCATTTAAATTGTGTTAATATGCTCAGCACCCAGGACCACTTCCACCCAATGCTTAG
>JAYSTG010000464.1:0-3254 GCA_043719965.1 Saprospiraceae bacterium
TGCGCTTGGCCGCAGCTAAAGACCCGCAAACCCGCGAGCAGTTGGATGCCCTGATCAAGCTCTACGAGCAAACGCGAGTGCAGGCGAGTGCCATTCTCACTCGAATAGTTCAGTAAAACGGATGTTGGAGGATTTGCTCAATCCAATTTAACACGTCATTGAAGTAAGTTGTCTTTAGAAACATTGTTTGGCCAACAAGGGTTTTAAAGAACTTGTACCCTACCACAAGGTGAAACAGGTTGATTGTTTTAAGCAAACTTTATAAATTAGAAAAAATGAAAACAGAAAAAATGAGTTTCAAGAACATCAAGGATGTTCTTAGCAGAGATGAGATGAAAGCAATAGTAGCTGGAAGTGGTGGGTCTATTTGTACAATATCTTACCAATACAATTCAGGCGAGTCAATTTCATACACCGGTGGATGTCCGGGTAACAATGCCCAATGTACCACTTGGGGGGGGCCAATTTGTTCGAATTTCGCTTACTCTGGTTCTGGATCGTGCACTATTGCATGTAGCCAGAATACGGAAGGATTTTAATCGTTAAGACAGGGTTGCCAATCTATGGCAGCCCTAAATTCTATAATTATGATTCGAATCGCATTTCTACTCGTAACAATTTGTATTTTAATAATCTCTGAAATTAAAGCGGGGATTATCTTAATTGATCAGTCTAATTTGAGTCAACGGATGTTTTTTGCGTATCACAACAAATTTGGAGACGAAATCAGATCAACAGCACTCGAAATGGATGGGCCTAGATCAAAGTCGTGGAAAATAAATTCATCTTGTCCATTGTTAATAAATTTTTCAACTGATTTCAAAATATTTCCAATTTTAGCATTTCCGGGAGATACGATAAGAATTATTTTAAAAAATGACTCTTTGGATAAATATGTGAGTTTTCAAGGGAATAGGTCTTTCGAGGAAATGAATTTCTTTTTAAACCTTGAAAAGCAAATCGGGTTTGTGGTACCCGAATTTGCGCTTCGCACTTTTTCAGAGAACACAAAATTTGATTTGTTAAAAAATCAAATCGATGAAGTCAACAAAAGGAGATTAGAATTATTAAATAGCACTAAGTATTTATCACAAGAATTCACAGACTACACCCGATTTCTTTTGCGGACAGGGTACTATATTGATTTGTTGTCTCCTTACTATAATTATGAAGCCAACAATTATGATTTGAGCATTATTTCAAAAAGCTATATAAATTCTCTTTATGGAATAAGGCAATTTATGGAGGAGAATCCTAAGGTTGATCAGTATAAGTATCAAATATTAATCTGGAATTATAATAAATTCCTTTTGAGGGTTAATCCGCAACACGGAGACGGGTTTGAAGGTCTATTAAACACATCACTTTATGAGCTTTCTGGCGAAGTCAGGAATTTTGTGCTCTTTAGATTGTTAAAAGAAAATTGCAATAAGGGGGTATTTAATTTTGATGAATATGTTAGCCACTTTAGGTTGGTGTGCTCAAATAATTCTTATGTAAGTTACATTGATTCACTGAAATTTAATTACACCAAAATACTTACAGATCCTGTCATTCAGTCTGAAACTCTTCTCGATCTAGAAAATAATAGATGGACATGGGCGGATATTTTAGAACATTTCAAAAACGAGATGATTGTTGTAGATTTTTGGGCTTCCTGGTGTAATCCGTGTATTGAACAAATAAAAGAATGCAAGGATTCTGTGATGGATAGGCAGGGGAAGGGCGTGGTCTTTATTTACATATCTATTGACGAGGATCATGTGGCTTGGAAGAGTGCCATTGGAAGGTGGTCTATAAGTAACACTGGTGATAATCACTTTATTCTTCCAATTGGAAGCTATTTTGCAGAAGCATTGCCAGTGCCGCCTATACCTAAGTATTTAATCCTAAGCAAAAGCCGAACTGTTATTGTAACTGACGCTCCAAAACCTTGCGAAATTGATTTTAATAGGTACTTAGAAAGGTAAATTTACATTAGGATATGACATGATTTTTTCCACTGATTGTTTTTCGCTGTTCAAGAACAATCTTGTTGTAAATGCGATTTATAAAGAGATGCAGTGACTATCAAAAATAGTTTTCAAGCAGTCGGCACTACGGTGAATTTATTCCCTAGTTATCAGTCATACTATAAAACTGGCAAGGTAAATCATAAAAATGTTTCTATACCTGAATGAAGTGCAGTCATAGACTTGATTGAAAACCGCCTTACAAAATCGATGAATTTATAGATGAGGGTTTTACAATCTTTTTGGTCTTGTCATGAAACCAATTTACTTGGCTTTAGTGCTGGTTGGCTAAGTCCTGAATTCAACGTAATGAGTTGGGCATTGAGTTGCTTGCAGTTAAAACAGTATTATAAGGACGTTATACTATATGCCGATACTGTTTCAGCTAAATTGTTAATTGATACATTAAAACTCCCTTACTCTGAAGTAATCTGTAATCTTGATGAGCTAAATGAATATCATCCCCAACTTTGGGCGCTACCAAAAATAAAAACATACTCTAAACAGGAGGAACCATTTATACATGTGGATGGTGATGTTTTTATTTGGAGTCAATTCAACAGGGAACTTTCAGAAGCTCCTCTCATAGCACAAAACGTGGAAGTATCAACTGATTACTACGAAGGCATAATGCGTTCTTTAGAATCAGGACTAATTTATTTTCCCCTGGAGATAGTTGCAGAGAGGCAATTGAACTCAACTATATATGCATATAATGCGGGGATATTGGGCGGTTCTGACGTGGAGTTTTATAAGCGCTACACTTTTAAGGCGATTGAATTTATAGATAGGAACATCAGCAACTTGTCCA
Organism: Saprospiraceae bacterium; assembly: GCA_043719965.1. Taxonomy (GTDB): domain Bacteria; phylum Bacteroidota; class Bacteroidia; order Chitinophagales; family Saprospiraceae; genus JADJLQ01. The sequence continues at coordinate 2,824 of JAYSTG010000464.1, forward strand.
AGATTAATGTTTCTAGTTTCAATATATTTTTTGAGCAGTACTTATTCTATTGTTTAGCAAAGAATGAGAATAAAAAAGTACATGTTCTCTTCGATGAGATTATTGGAGATAACAAATACAAAGGATTTGGCGACTTTATTGACGTACCCTATAACAAACACTACCTGCACTTACTTGGCGACTATAAAAGAATAAAATCTGTATGCGAACAAATGGCCAACAGGCTCAGGCTGGACTATCCGGAATACTATTACAGAATTATAGCCGTGTTTAAAAATAATAAAGCACCCTTATTAAAGGATTATTTTTGGATTGGAGATATTTTGAATGAAAACCATTTAACCGCAAACAAGTTTTTGAAGGCTGTTAATCTTAAAAACGAACTTCAAGTTCATGTTGAAGAAGATTCTAAAAATCGGTCCGAGCCTGTT
>JAYSTG010000465.1:0-8972 GCA_043719965.1 Saprospiraceae bacterium
GCGAGAATGGTCTGTACTGATGGCCATGGGTACTTTTTCACATCTTTTTATAGACTCCCTTACTAACTATGGAACAGGTCTACTGGAGCCATTTTGTAATCACCGTTTTGCATTTACAACCATATTTATTGCAGATCCAGCATTCACCCTGCCGATGTTGATCGGATTTATCGTGATTCTTCGCAAAAAGATAACATATGCAGTAAAACAGAAATTTGCATGGTATGGTCTAATACTTTCAGCGATTTATCTCAGCTGGACTTTTTTTAATCGGATAAGAATAGAAACTTTTTTTAATCAGCAGTATACGCAACAAAGGCTGAAAGTTTATGATCAGAGTATAACACCTTCACCATTGAATAATATCCTTTGGGGTACGCTGGCTAAGTCGGATTCTGGGTATTATGCCGGAGTACACTCGCTATGTTCAGACGAGGATAGTATAAGTTTTCATTACTTCCCGGCTAACATTCAATTGGCAAAGAACTTCGAAGGGCAACGAGAATATGAATTACTCAAAAGATTTAGTAAAGGATACACTTGTATCAGTATCCTTGAAGATGGGTTGCCCTATTTCCATGACCTGAGATATAGTACTTCACATGCCTGGGCTGAGCCTGTAGGTAATTTTAATTTTAATTATCCTCTAGTGCGAGACTCTACTCATAAGGATCGATTGATCAAAACTAATCCTTGGAATAAAGGTAAGTTCGAAGGATTTGGTGGTCTTTGGGACAAAATTATTGGACGCTAAAGCACTACTCTCATTCCGGCCTGGCTGGATATTTTTTACGATCTTTGTGGCTTAGCACTACGCTTCAATTCAACAAACACATGCAAAAAACATTATATATATTAATTATTTGCTTTGGCTGGATTAATATACAAGCTCAAGAAACTCATCTTGGACTAAGAATTGGATTGAATTATTCGCATTTTAATGGAACACCAGGTGAAAATGTTTCCTTTGGTACCTTACCGGGGTTTCACATCGGACCTACATTTTCCTATAGTTTTTCAGATATCATGGGGCTCCGTGGAGAACTTATTTTTTCTCAAAAAGGTTCGAAATACGCGTACGATGGTCCCAGTTATTTTGGTATCCGAAAGAAAACCGAAGTCATACCCACGAGCGGTACGCGCAAAATGAATATTGCTGTCAATAATAATTATATTGACCTACCCGTGATGTTTTATACCTTATTATTCGAACGGATAGATGTAGCGGTAGGCGGATATGCTTCTGTATTGGTAGGATCTACAGGTCGCGGAGACCTGGAATATTCCGGCAAAAGGGATAATAGTAGCGCCTTGGTAGGGCCCATTAAATTTTTATTAGATCAAAATTTTTACAAGGATAAGGCTGGATCAGTTTCATCCACGGCAACGCAGACTATAAAATTGGAAGGAGATCAGATCATATTACCTGAGCAGATTGGTGGCTATTACGAATATGTGAATAAACCTAAAGGCAGCAAATACAATGTATTGGATTATGGACTCACCGGATCGGTCCATTATAGAGCAAGTTCAGGGCTTTATATAGGCGCTCGATATCAGTGGGGACTGACAGATGTATCCAATGATGACTTTGATATAAGTTACAAATCATTGACCGTGAGCAAAGAGTTTATTTTGGTCCCTGAAAAATATAAAAATAGAAGCTTACAATTTTCCATTATGCTTCAACTATAATTTTTCAAGGCAGGTCTTCCGCTTATTCTAATTTATGTTGACAAAACTAAGCCGGTACTTCAGTGTAATAAGACAAGCTCTCCGCGGTGATGAAACGGATTATACTACTGGCAATATCAATAAGGCCATCGTACTATTGGCTATACCGATGATCTTGGAGTTGAGTCTGGAGAGTGTGTTTGCATTGGTTGATATGTTTTTTGTAGGTAAGCTTGGCCCTTCGGCGATTGCGACTATAGGGCTCACAGAAGCTGTGGTCACATTAATCTATTCTGTTGCTATCGGACTCAGTACAGCAGCTACGGCCATGGTCGCTAGAAGAATAGGCGAGAAAAACCCTGAGGCAGCAAGCCATGCTGGTGTGCAATCCTTATTAATCTCTTTATGGGTCACTGTAGTAGTCAGCGTATTAGGGGCGATTTATGCTCCAGAAATATTAAAACTTATGGGAGCTCAGGCTGATGTCATTGAGCATGGTACTGCCTACGCCAGAATCATGTTGGGAGGCAGTGTAGTGATTATATTATTATTCTTGATCAATGGTATTTTTCGAGGAGCGGGTGATGCTGCGATGGCTATGCGTAGTCTTTGGCTAGCTAGTGGATTGAATATTGTATTATGTCCAATCATGATTTATGGTATTGGTGGATGGTCGGGATTTGGTCTTACCGGGGCTGCTATCGCTACAACTATTGGAAGAGGTACAGGGGTTATATATCAATGTTTCCATTTGTTTAAAGGTCAAGGGATGTTAAAAGTGAGGAGGGCACATTTCAATATTGATTGGAGTATCATCAAAGGATTAATAGTGATTGCATGGCCAGCAACACTTCAGTTTTTAATTGCTTCAGGAAGTTGGATAGTCTTAACACGCATCGTAGCCGAAACTGGTGGCACCGATGCCAGCGCAGGCTATCAAATAGCCATTAGAAATGTGATCTTTTTTATACTTCCTGCTTGGGGATTGAGCAATGCAGCCGCGACGCTGGTAGGACAAAACCTAGGAGCAAATAAACCAGATCGAGCGGAAAAATCGGTGTATCTAACTGCGAAATATAACGCATATTTTATGGCTATAGTAACTTTTATATTTGTTGTTTTTCCTGGACCCATCATCCATTTTTTTTCTCAAGAAGAAGCTGTCACCAAAGTGGGTATCCAGGCACTTCGTATTATAGGTACAGGCTATATATTTTATGGTATAGGCATGGTCATGATGCAGGCGTTTAATGGTGCAGGCGATACCCGTACACCGACCTGGATAAATTTTATCGGATTTTGGTGTTTTCAGATACCCTTGGCATACATCTTGTCTGGTTACTTTAACATGGGTCCTTTAGGTGCTTTTCTATCTATACCTATAGCTGAAAGCGCTATTGCCCTCGCATGCTATATATTTTTCAAAAAAGGTAAGTGGAAACTCATTAAAGTATAATGAACTTGTGAATTAAAGATCGAAATGAGCTATTGTAATGAGTCAATTTAAAAAATATTCTTATACCATATACAACCTGTTTAAGCTCAATCTCCTTGCACAGCACCGCAGATCGCAATTGAATTTCTTTTGGTTTTTGCTCAACCCTTTCTCTGGAATTATTATCTGGCTGATCGTACACTGGACGGGATTTTTCAATCCGACTACCCAAGATGTTCCTTATGTATGGTTTCTATTAACCAATTTCACCATCTGGACTTTATTTTTTCAGATCTATTCTTTTGTAAGTACAGGATTAAAATCAAATCCTAATCTCATCATGGAAGGCAATACTCCTGTGATCATCAATCTTGCAGAAAGACTGATCAGTGCAGTGGTCATATATAGTGTCCCTGTCGTCATCACGGGTGTGTTATCCATTCAATATGCCGGTGTCTGGAGTATGCAATTGCTTTGGATACCTCTATACTTCCTATTTATCATTACGATAGCATTTGCCTGGGGTTTGATCTCTGCCTTATTAAAATTTATAGTGCAGGATATGGACATGATATTGGACAAGTTGATGGGATTTGGTATGTTTTTGTGTCCTGTAGTATATTCTGAAAATGTTGGGAGCAATACGTTCGGCTGGCTCGTACGCCACAATCCTTTGTCTATACTGATGATTCAAATCAGGAAAATAATATTTTTTGGTTCTACTCCTGTTTGGGATTTGAATATGATCATCGTGATTATTGGAACGATATTACTTATCCTATTGGCCATTACTTTTTTTTATAAATGTATCCATCTTGCAATCGAAAGAATATGGATGTAAACTACTGGATTAAGGCTGAGTCCGTATCCAAAAAATTTTCTACTAATGCAAAATACTCTTCTATCAATGGGATGCGGGATATATTGTCTTTAATGTCCAACGTAAAGCAAGATCCTTTGAAGCTTCGTCGAGGAGAATTTTGGGCAGTAGAGAATATATCATTCCATCTCAATAAAAATGAGATCGTCGGGGTAATTGGCAAAAATGGATCAGGGAAATCTACGCCAGCTAGGATTTTATCACAAGTGTATAAAATCGATCATGGTAAGTTGAAGGTGACTGGCAAAGTCGTCACATTGCACTCATCGATTACCGGTATGCACCCTTATCTTTCTGGATTAGAAAACCTCAAGATCAAGGCGAGCCTTCTGGGTCTTTCTCGCAGTGAGATCAAATCTGAACTGGATCGAGTCGTTGAGTTTTCAGGATTAGAGCAAAGTATACATCGTCCTTTCGGTACGTATTCGTCTGGTATGCGCATTCGATTGGGATTTTCAATTATTACAGCAGTACCTAAGGACATCCTGATTTTGGATGAAAGTTTATCCGTATCGGATCAGCAGTTTAATGCTCAATGTCTTCAATATCTGCTGGCCAATAAGGCAAAAACTTCGGTGATATTTATTTCGAATATATTAGCTCATCTGGAGGCATTTCTGGATCGTGCTTATGTGATGGAAAAAGGGAAAATAATTATAGAGACCAAAGATGTTTCTTTTGCATTGAATCAGTTTACTGAACTGAAATGATTTTATTTCAACGATCACGTATCGTTGAGTATATCTTGCCAAATTCCAATCATAGGTTTCACGGTATCGATAGCCATATAATGTTGATACACAAATTCGGAATTTGAAACACCTTGCTTCTCCCAGTAAGCATCAGTCCATTGAAGACTTCCATTTATAATTTTAGCAGCGTCTTTTGGGGTGTGATAATAAAAAGCAAAGTCTGAATAATAAGCACGGGCATCCGGATCTTCCTTTACTAAAACAATGCATGACGAAGCTAGAGCTTCTATGATAGATAAGGGCATACCAAATCGAGTACCAGCAGCTAACGTGTACATATAGATACCAGCAGTCTTCAGGATGTTTGCTATTTCAGTTGCATGCAATGGCCCGAGGATATGGACAGGATTACCCTTTTGTTGATTATATGCTCTTATGATTCGATCAAAATCACCCGTCCCATTTGTATTGGCCAATATTAAGGTAAATTCAAATGCAGGGCACAATAAAGCAGTCTCAATAAACCCTTCTAAATCTTTAGTAGGCAGGCAAGCTCCACAACGCACCACTTGTTTTTTATTTTTCTCCCCACTCGGCGAAAACAATGTACTATGAAAAGCAGTAGGTAAGGGATATAGTTTTTCTTTCCAATGAAAATGATTAAAATACCTTGGAAAAACGAATATTTTCTTTACCTTTTTTATAGATGTTAATTCTTCTATAATAGCCTCATTGGTTTCAAAACTATGGCTTCTCAGGGTAATTGGAATATCGAATCGATTTAATATAGCTTGATAGGTGGTACTCACATGCAACCAATAGATACTGATCAGGTCAGGTTTGAAGTCTAGAATCGCTTCTTCCAAATTACCATGATATATTTTAAATGGAAAGGTAGGATCTGGAGCCCTGCCGGGTTCAGCAGCCCAGACCGCTGTATCTATACCATATGCTTCAATTGCTAGCAGTTCATAATCTATATATCGCTCCGTGATTTGCGAACAAATACCAGTCAAAGTCAAAACTCTAAACGAAGGATTTACTTTTGTTAAGTTCTTCCTCTTTATTTTCCAGTAATTATAATAAAAAGGCTGTGTCTCACTTATAGTTAGTGCCCCACATTCCAAATATTCTCCTCCGATAGTAGGAATAAAAGTAGGCGGAGTCTCAATGCTATATCGAAGTATTAGATCAAAATCTTGTAACCTGCTCAAGTCAACATCCCATCCGCCGTATAGATGATACAGACTCATTCGATGGGCAAATACATTTCCATCAATTCCTCCTTCCAATAAGAATTTATCTCTATCAAAAGCAATGGAACGAACATAATGCAAATCATTATCCCGTTGTTTTATATATTGCCCCATGTAAGTGCTTTGAACCATGGGGTTTGAAAAGGCAGATACTATATAGTCTAAATAATGTGGATACCAAATATTATCATGATCCAGGTAGGTAATGATCTCGCCAGTTGCTTGCTCAATACCTAAGTTTCTTTGATGCGCGGCATGAGCCAAAGTGGAATGAATCAATTTAATCTGTGGGTCTTTCAGAGCATTCAACCCTTCCAGTATTGAAGTTTCTTTATCGGTATGAATGATCAGCAGTTCATATTGATTATAAGATTGTGATATTACAGATTGTATCGCTAGTTGGAGTTTATTTTTTTCCGATTTATAAATGGGCATGATCACCGATACCTTTGGCGCTCTTGTTTTATCGACGAATAGCGGAGTACTAATAACATTGGTGTGTTTGAACGTTTCGAAAGATTCCAACAGCTTTAAATGATGCCTTTCCAGATCAGTGTATCGTGAAAACGTACTATTAAAATCAGGAATCACCCCTTCCTTGAATGCATCAGGATATATCGCACGCATAGCTGGAGCTCGTCGAGCAAAATAACGAAGTATCTTTTGTATAAAGAATGACTTAACCTTATGCCACATAGTTTATATCGTATGCGTGATGTTTTAAATAATATTTGTAAGCGTTTTGAGCTTGCGATACATATCGATTCGAGTCTTTCATCAAGCTTATACATGCATTGCTTAAAGATAATGCCTCATTTGAAATAAAGTCACCTTCGCGATCTTCTATTAAAATACCAGACATGCCCACCGTCGTGGATACGACGGGTATGCCATAAGAAAAAGCTTCCAGTATTTTTATTCTAGTACCTCCTCCTACACGTAATGGTACGATCAGAATGGATGCCTGTTCAAATATGGAAACCATCGAATCCGGATTAGGTATTAATGTTATATCCATTGTGCTGCTGGTCAATGTCATTATTTTTTTACTAGGCTTACTACCTGCTACAATGAGCTTTGCTTGAGGCATTGCGGTTTTGATTAAAGGCCATATCTCCGTGATTAAATATTCGATGGCATCCTCATTGGGGAAATAATTTAGAGCTCCTGTAAATAGAAGTGTAAAAAAATTTTTTTGATAGTCCGGTTTTAACGTGAAGGGCCTGTGCCTTACTTTGTTTGGAAAAAGAACAATTTTAGTATTTAAAAATTGATGCTTTAGTTCAGCTAAGTCGAGTGGATTGGAACAGTAAATCGTATCAAAATCTTGGGGCACTCTTTTTTCATAATATAAAATAAAAGCATAGGCTATACGAGTTTGAATATATTTCTTAAATAATCTATTTTTCCATTGAAGTTTCATGATTTGTCGATGAGTATCACCTTCGGCATCATCCAGATCGAGATGGATCACACATTGGGTAGGAACTACTTTTTTGAAAAGATCATACAAAGGATAAGTATATAATCGAAAAAACAATAACACATCTGATTTATGAATGATGGTCTCAATTAAACTAATATTTTCAATAGATAATTCACCGACCCAGGATAAGTTATAACGCAAAGGCATAAACCATCCGACGATCAAGCGCCTCCATAACGATTGCAATCTACATGGAAGGATGACTGGGATTGAAATCCATGATACATTATTAAAAGAATTCCTACCGGAGTCTTCATGAATAGGCTCTTTTGATAAAAATATACAATTCACATAAAGATATTGAGAGGAGAGATGTGCTAACCAGTGCATCATCCTAGTGGATTTTCCAGGTCCATCAAAGGATGGCCTATCTAAGGTGAATATGGTGATCGTGCTACCGTGCATGAAGGAGTTCTAAATCCTGGATAAAAGTCTCAATAATTCTTTTCGAGTCAAAATGGTCTTTCACATATTGCTTGGACTGGATCCCTTTAGCTTTGGCTTCATCTTGATGATCATATACTGATCGCATAGCTTGGATGGCATCTTCAAGATCGATTTCGGCCCATTGTTGCCTATCAATATTGTATTCAGTCCAAACCGTTTCTTTAATATTCGTAAGTCGGTAAGGCAATAAATAAGCATCATCCGCCATAAGAAAATCACAATGGCCACCGAAATTAGTAATAATGACCGGTTTTCCAAACCATGCTGCCTCGTATGCACCCATCCCCCAACCTTCACTCCTACACAATGAAATGAAACAATCTCCGCGATGATGAAAATCGGCCATGGCCGTCGTCGTCCAAGTCTCTGTATGTATCTCAATCCTGGGATCCTGTTTCAATAGTTTTCTCACCTTTCGGTGATCTAGCACTTTATGAAAGCTTGAAAAGCCTAGTTTACGTAGTAGATAGGATGCCGGCTTCGAATAATCCTTATCGCTGGTTTTTATTACTAATCGTACCGCAGCATTCGGAGCGAATGCTTGATGAAATGCCTGCATCAGTGCAAAATTGTTTTTTCGATTAGTCCACATACCGACTGTATAAAAAGTAAATGGATTCCTTCTTTCAGCAGTTGAATCTAGGTCTTGATCAAATCGTCCGGCAAATTCAGAAATATGGGGCAACACAATGATCGGTTTGCCTACCCCACTGGTTTCATAACATTTTTTATTAAATGTAGAAGGAACAAAAATCGCATCACACCTATTCAATACTTTGACCCACATAGCAGGCAAGACGGTAGTTTCCCAAGTACAATACGCAATATTGATTTTATCTTTTTCTAAAAGTCGTTCAATATAATACGGTGCACTATGAATGATGACCAAATCATAATCATGATCCTCATTTGTATCGGGCAAGGTATATTCGGCTTGCCCCGGAGTGTGCTTTAGTCCTGCCGAAAGGATTTGAATACCACTGGCGATTAGTGCCTGTATGATTTGTTTTGCAGAAACTCCATATCCAGTATCATTGTCCCAAAAAATATATTTAAGCTTCATAAGACTTTTTTCCTTTGAGCTAATTTATTTTGAATCCTC
>JAYSTG010000466.1:0-3244 GCA_043719965.1 Saprospiraceae bacterium
CTTATAAGGTCCTGGTTGCAGTATGTATCTAGACTCCAGAGTACAGATAGTTATCTATTGCCTTGGGAGGTCAAGCACCTAGTAGTCTTACTGTGAAACAGTTTCCTTAGAATCTGCTTAGAAAGCATTAAACCGTAGAGAATAAAAATATACCTCAAAAAATAAAATGGATTTTACCTTAAATTAGTTAATTTAGGCTTTCGAACCAACAACTATTTGCGACATTGAACATTACTCTGGATAGTAAGGACAAACTAAAATTAGGCATGGCTATAGCGATGCTAATTTGTCTTTTAAATATGCCCTATGGATATTATCAGATAGTGAGACTGGGATCTGCTATTGGGTTCGCATATCTGGCTATAACCCTTAATGAATATGAGAATAAGCTTAAATGGATCTATATCGGATTAGCGGTCTTATTCCAACCTTTGATGAAAGTGACTTTAGGGAGGACTTTGTGGAATATAGTGGATGTGCTGGTAGGGATATGGTTGATCAGTACTGTCTTTATACTTATCCCTAAAACTAGCAAAGATTAACAATTTTGCCAGAATACTTAAATCCCTAATTGCATGAGGTCATATACTTTCATATTTAGGAAACTTTATAAAAAGAATAAAATGATTAAAATTAATACGTAAATTACCTTCTAATCTCCACTTAACTATTTTGAATCCAACTTTTTAACAACATATGGAAAACAAAGATTACGCAAACCCAAACTTTTACACTCCTAATTTTACTCAAGGTACAGTAGAGATGGGAACCAATGTTGGTAATGGTAGTGCCAGCTTTTCTGGGACTGGTACTATTGTAGGACATGACCCTATAGCACCTTCATCAAAACATCGACCAACTCTAGCAGGCTTCTTAGTTTCTTATTCAAGAACTCCAAATGGTGAGCTCTTTGAGTTAAGAGAGGGCAATAATAGCATTGGATCTGCAAAAACCAATACTATAAGATTGAATGAAAAGCATGTAAGTGGTGAACATTCAAAAATCAATATTTCTCCAGCTAATGAAGGGAAAGACTGGAAACTCCAAATCGTCGATCTAAGCAGCGCTAACGGCACTTATGTAAATTCTGAGCGATTGGATATTTATTCAGGTTTCACATTGAATAACAATTCTAAACTAAAGATTGGTGAATATGAATTGTTGTTGATGGTAATTCCAAGAAATTCTATTCAGACTGAGCCCAATCCAAATTTCAAGGAAACGGCAAAAACACCCGACTACGCTGCTCAAAATCCTGCAGGCCCAGGTACGACTAATGTCTCAGTGTAAGATCATTTTAGAAGATTCTTACTATGAGCTTGGTCACCCTAAAAGGTACTATAAATACCTATGTATTTGACACCAATGACAACATTGGTCTAGGTGGTACATCGATTGTATTCAAGGGGAAAGACATTGTTAGCGGTGAACTTATTGCAGTTAAAGTTTTGCATCGAAATTTGTCCTCTGACGAAAGTATCATTTCAAGGCTTAGACAGGAAGCTAGCCTAAAATTTAGCCATCCAAATTTGCTAAGAATTTATGATCTAATTATCGATAATGAGACGAATACCTACCATCTTATTACTGAATTTGTAGCTGGTGAAACTTTAGCCACCATTATCAAGAGGACTAACGGAAATTCTTCCTTTCTTCCATTTAAAATTGTCAAAAAAGTTGGTTTAGAGATTGGGGCAGCTTTGGCATATTTGCACTCCCAATCGCCTCCGATCATACATAGGGATGTCAATCCGACAAATATTATGATCACACCTGAAGGAAATACAAAGCTTATGGATTTAGGAATTGCCAGGGTTTTAGACTCTACAGCTCTGGCTAGAGGTAATACTAAAGTAGGATCGATCATTGGTACATATCATTATATTCCACCCGAACAACTAAACGCAGCTCAGTACGGACAAATATCAACCAGATCAGATATTTTCAGCTTAGGAGTAACTCTTTATGAAGCTTTGACTGGTAAACTACCATTCAAAGGCAATAGTGAATACCAGTTGTTTCAAAGCATTCTTAATGACTCATTGAAAAAGGAATCAATCATTAATAATCAAGTTTTTAATCTACTTCAAAATGCTACTGCAAAGCAGCCAAAAGATAGATATCAATCGATAAATGATTTTACCGCTGATTTTAATAAGTTTGATGATGATGGTCGTCTAATTGGTGTAATTAGAACATTGGGCAAACGGATAGCTAAGCCAATATTAGTTGCTGCTTTAGGTTTGATTTTTTTAAGTACTATCGGCATGGTAATTTATAAGAAGTCCAAAACCAAGGCTGATTCCGACGATAAAATTGCGTTGAATTGTCCCAGCATATCAAGGATAATATGTATACAATCAAATATAAATTCAGATACTTTAAATCTCATAAAGAATTATAAAGAGAATGTTCAAAAGCGAATAGATTATCTTAAACAATGGAAATACTGGATTGAAAACCCTAGTTCATTTGATGGCAAAATAGATAAAACTGGAATTACCACAAATGAAATTAATTTCAGTAGTGCTATTAGTAAATTTCTAGTGAGATTAATATCAGAGACTCCAATGTATACCAAGACTAAAAAACTTGATCTAATAAATAATGTGGTTGGATGGACGGACGAAAACAATTTGGTGAAAGCTGCAAAATCAGGCTTAGATGAAGGGACTTCTTTGATAAATAAGCTGAAATCCGATGTCGAAATCAACAAGTATAAGTACAAATATTTCGTTAATTCTATTGCGGAAAAGTACATACAAACTTGTAATTTAGATCAATTACTCGTATTGGCCAGAGAAACTGAAAACTTACCACTCACTTTACGAGCATATTATCTTTTAGGTGACATGAGTAGTGCAGAATCTGTACTCAAAAACCTTGCTCCCATAGAAAAGTCTAGATTTGATATTCAGTTATTGGAAGCAGACATTCATGCTTTGAAAAGCGAATACGACTATGCATCTAATACGTACCTATCCCTGATAGATAGTTTTAGGACTGACAGTACCAGGTACAAATACGTATTACTTTCTGATGCCGATATGAATAGAGTGATATCAAGAACAAACTATTTATATGATACAACTTTTTTTAAGTATGTAAAAGGTTTTAAATATGGGATTTACTCCCAAAAAGATACTACTTATAGATCTATTAGTAAAGCTTGGCTAGAATGCTTTTTATTTAATGCAGAAAATTCCAAATATGCTAGCCTTAAAAATTTTGCCACCGTAAGACT
>JAYSTG010000467.1:0-8953 GCA_043719965.1 Saprospiraceae bacterium
GGAGTCGGCCCACATAACTATATTCCATTTGTCCAACGATTACAACAGGAAGGGCACTATCCTATGGTCAGCAAATTTCTTAACCCACATTGTACCTACACCTCTATCCTGGCCCGATTTGGAGGGATAGGAGTGGTAGGATTGATTTGTTATATTTTATTTCTTATTCAATCGATTCAATTCATAAAGGATCCCCAGATCAAAAAACTTTTTAGTGGAGTATTCATGATGTATGCTTTAGATGCCATCACCTCCGATCTGGAGTACCAGCGTATTTTTTGGTTTTTTAATGCTTGGTTGGTGACCCATTTACTCCACCAATCTTCTTTTTCTGGCGATCAGGTAAAGTATACCGCTCAACACCGTGGCAATAAACAAGATCAAGGTCAGCAGGTTTAATGTACCTATACCTTGTAAAAACAAAACAATAAATATAAAGAGGAGATTGACTACGACGAGTACACCCGTAGATTGCATGTGATTCAGTCCCGAATCGATCAATAAGTGATGAATGTGATTACGGTCTGGTGACATAGGTGACCTACCCCGAAGTATACGCATGACAAATACTCTTAATGTATCGTACAAGGGTAAGATTAATATACCTATGGCAACTGCAGGCACAGCTTTTAACGTATAACCTGATTGGGGCAATTCTCGATTCAGTTCAATAAATTTTATGGTCAAAATAGAACATACCAATCCATTGAGCAAAGCCCCGGTATCACCCATAAAGATTCTGGCTGGTGTAAAATTGTAATTGAGAAAAGCAATCACGGCTGCCGCCAATGAAAATGCCAATACCGCAATCTCCAATCGATCGATCAATAAAAACCATATGCCCATAGTCAGTGTAATCAAGACCGTGATACTACCCGAAAGCCCATTGATACCATCTATCAGGTTAAAGGCATTGATGATCACGATCATAGTAAACACGCTCAATAGGATCGAAATAGCATAAGGTATCTCCTGGATTCCCATGATTCCATATAGACTTGTCAGCCTGATATCTGCTCTGAAGACTAGAATAAATGCCGCTATCAATTGGCCGATCATCTTATAGATCGGAGCTAGAGGTTGGATATCATCTCTTATTCCGATAAGAAAGATGACTACTAAAGCACATAAGATATATTGCAATCCGGCAAAGACTTTGAAGGGTGTCCAAAGCGTCACCGATAGCACTACCCCAGCAAAAATTGCAATACCTCCTAATCGCGGAATGGGAGATTCGTGAGAGCGTCGAAGCTGATCGGGTATGTCATAGATATGTTTATCTTTTGCAACTCGAATAATATTCGGTATGACCAAGTAGGTCAAAGAAAACGAAGTGATAAAACTTAAAATGACATCATACATAGTAGGCTCCCTCTTCAATTATTTATCGCCCATCCAAAGAAGTCGAATCCCGCACTGCTTGTACAGCATCATCAAACTTCATGCCTGTCATCTCTTGAAAAATCTGTGAAAAAGCTTCATCCGGATTTGCCCAAATAGATTTGATTTGCTGTTGCATCATCTTGGAATTAGGGTTTTTATTGTTTAATAACTCGACGGTCACTCTGTTGTCATATCGCTTAAAATAATATCGAATGGCATCACTCCAGAATTTTTGACGCTCATCCAAATACATCAGCGTATCTAAAGGCTGATAACATCGTTGTAAAAAACCTGTAAATTCTTTATCCTTACTTTCCCACTCTCTGATGGAATAAAATTGTTTAGTACGAATAGTAGTATTGGTAAAAGCATTGAACTTATTGATAAGTTCATTCTTATTCGCAGGACAATCCACATCAGTACAAGCTGACCATATCATCATACCAACCATTGACGCCAATAAAACCTTACGAGTCATCGATATCATGTGGTAAATTTATAGAAAAGGAGGCAGACCTACTCTACCCTATTCAAAAATGAGATAAACTAAATTCGAATTTCAAAGGATTGAAGGCTTTAAAATATGTGTTCTAACTATCTGTTTTTTAAGTACTTTTGTACCTACTTTATAGGACTCAGTTTTCATGGATATTCGTTCAGAAATAGATCTCTCTAAGCTTCCTCGTCATATTGCCATTATCATGGATGGTAATGGGCGATGGGCTCAAGGTATGGGTATGCCGAGAATATATGGTCACCATAATGGAGTCAAAGCAGTAAGAGATTGCACAGAGGCAGCTGCTGAAATTGGAGTTAAATATTTGACTTTGTACGCTTTTTCTACTGAAAATTGGAATCGACCTCAACTGGAAGTAAATGCATTAATGGCCTTATTGGTTGAGACCATTGGTACTGAGGTGAAGGCACTTAATGACAATAATATTAGACTACAGGCCATAGGGGATATTACCTCCTTGCCTAGAGCATCTTATGAAGCACTGTTCCAAGGCATCAAAGACACCGAGCACAATAAAGGCATGACTTTGATTCTTGCGCTTAACTATAGCTCCAGATGGGAGATCGTAGAAGCCATGAAGAAAATAGCCCATCGGGTCAAAATAGGTGAAATCAACATTGCGGATGTCAATGAGGCTTTGATTTCCTCTGAAATGACTACCCAGGAATATCCTGATCCAGACCTCTTAATACGGACCAGTGGTGAAAAAAGACTGAGCAATTTTTTATTGTGGCAATGCGCTTATACTGAATTTTATTTTACCCCCGTTTTATGGCCTGATATGAATAAAACCGAGTTCTTGAAGGCCATACTAGACTTCCAGCATCGTGAAAGAAGGTTTGGAATGACTTCCGAACAGGTGACCACGAATTAAAACAATGTTAAACACTACCTACCAGGGGAATGAATGAGATCATGAAATCGTTTACCACACACTTTTACTCAAAATATACCATGAAGTTTTCTTTCACGAAATATTATGCTTGCTTCATTTTATTATTAACCACTAATTTGGTTTTTGCACAGGAACAGATCGGTGTGCCATTCATGGAATATGATCTCCCTAAAACCTACGAAATAGGCAAAATCACGGTGTCAGGTACATTTAATAGCGATGCAAACGCCATTATCGGAGTTTCTAAACTAAAAAGTGGTTCGAAAATCACCATTCCAGGAGCTGAAATCCAAAAAGCTGTTCGGGCGCTTTGGAATCTTAAGCTTTTTACGCAGGTAGACATTATCAGCCTTGGCGTGCACGATGAAAACATTATGGACCTAGAGATCTTTCTTTTAGAAAAACCGCGACTTGCCCGATACAGTTATACCGGAATTAAAAAGACATTTCATGAAGAACTGAATACTAAACTCAAAAGATTTGTAGGTAAAAATGATGTGGTCAATGAAAGTAAAAAACAAACTGCAGTCAATGCTATCAAGGAATTTTTTAAGGAAAAAGGACATTATGATGTCGATGTCAAAGTGTTGGAAAAAAGAGATACTAAAATGCGAAATGCAGTAGTCCTTGAATTTGATATCGATCAAAACGATCGCGTAAAAATTGAACATATCGAATTTGAAGGGAATGTTCAAATCACAGATAAAAAATTAAGGAGCAAACTCTCCGAAACCAAACAAAAAGGAAAACTATTCGGCAAATCTAAACTGGTCAAAGAAGAGCTGGAAAAAGATAAGGTAAAGGTGATCAAATATTATAATAATGTGGGTTTCAGAGATGCCCGCATCATCAGAGATAGTATATCCCGCAATGAAGACAGTACACTTAATCTTAAAATAGTCCTCGAAGAAGGTCCTCGGTTTTATTTTGGAAATATCACTTGGAAAGGAAACTCCATCCATGATGATAAAAGATTGAATGCTTTTTTACGAATCAAAAAAGGTGAAGTATACAATCAGGATCTTCTCGAACAACGATTGAAATTCAGTCAAGACGGTTCCGATGTGAGCAGCTTATATATGGATGATGGTTACCTTTTTTTCCGTGTGGAGCCTACAGAAGTATCGATTAATAAAGATAGTATCGATATCGAAATGAGAATCTATGAAGGTCCTCAGGCCATCATAGACAAAGTCCTGATCGTGGGGAATGATCGCACGCATGAGCATGTAATCCGGCGAGAACTCCGAACGCTCCCAGGGGAAAAATTTTCAAGATCTGCCATCATCCGGAGCCAAAGGCAAATCATTAACCTCGGCTACTTCGACCAGGAGAAAGTCACCCCGGACACTGATGTCAATCAACAACGTGGTACTGTAGACATCATTTATTCTGTAGTCGAGAAGCCATCAGACCAGCTAGAACTTTCTGCGGGTTGGGGTGGTTTTCAAGGCGTCATTGGCACACTTGGAGTCACCTTCAATAACTTTGCCATTCGCAATCTGTTCAATAAAAAACAATGGGATCCTCTGCCGACAGGTGATGGCCAAAAACTTTCTTTACGGGGCCAATCCAATGGTAAATTTTATCAATCCTACAATTTTTCATTTACTGAACCCTGGCTTGGTGGAAAACGAGCGAATTCATTTACGCTTGGAGCTTTTGTAACTAAATTTGATCAATCACTTTTTCAACTTGGCAAACTACAAATCACTCGTGGATTTGTAGGCCTTGGGTCTCAATTGAAATGGCCGGATGATAATTTTATTACCAATACTACATTGAATTTGGAGAATATTAATATCAAAGGAAACTTAGGATCCGATCGATCTTTTGTAGACCCTAGAACCAAACAAATCATACAAGGAGGAAGTTTTAATAATTTTAGTATCAAACAAACATTTGCCCGAAATACGATTTATGATCCGCTTTTTCCCAGATCTGGATCTAATATCTCACTTACTATTTCCTTGACACCTCCCTATTCAATTTTTAATAAAAACCTAAATACAGATGCCTCACCGCAAGATTTTTACAAATTTGTAGAATATCATAAATGGAGACTAGATGCACAGTGGTATGCCACACTTACCGGAAAGTTAGTGTTGAAGATGCAAGCCAAGATGGGCTTACTAGGATTTTATAATAAGAAAGTAGGACTCACACCATTTGAACGATTCGAACTTGGAGGTGATGGACTTAGTAACCAAAACAATGGTATCACTGGCAGAGATATCCTCGCACTCAGAGGGTATGAAGTCACTGATCTCGCAGCTAATGAGGCCGGCAATGGCGGTGCTACCATCTTCAATAAATTCACCATGGAGTTACGATATCCGATTACACTTAATCCCAGCTCTTCTATCTTTTTATTAAGTTTCCTCGAAGGTGGTAATGCGTGGATAGGTAGTAAAAACTATAATCCTTTCGAATTAAAACGAACTGCTGGTCTGGGTATGCGCGTATTCCTTCCTATGTTTGGATTATTGGGATTTGACTATGGCTTCGGTTTAGACAAAAACATCGATACTTCGACCAAAAAGGGACTCGGAGCTTATGGTAAATTCAGTATTATCTTAGGTTTCGAACCTGATTAAGATAGATACTTTCATTATCGCGTTTACTATTTTGAAAGCTAGTTTTCAGACTTTTTATCCTTATTCCTATTGGACAGGATAGATAAAAAGATCTTGAATTATTAATATTATTTAATTAAACGAGCTGAGTATTGATGGTGGCCCATCGCTGCCTTGGGCACCTTTGGATTCCTTCCAGAAATACTATCTTTACGCCATGGAGCGCATACCATATGCCATTCATCCAACAATCAAAATGCAAAATGGAAATTAAAAAACTATCAATTATTATTCCGGTATATAATGAAGAGAAAAGTGTGCATTTAATATTGGATAAGATTAAAAAATGTGAATTAGTCAATGGTATCCAAAAAGAATTAATCATTGTTAATGATTGTTCTAAAGACAATACCAAAGGATCCATTCAGCTCTATATATCAACTAATCCTGATCTAACTATCCAATATTATGAGCATGATAAAAATCAAGGAAAAGGTGCTGCCATACACACGGCTATTTCTAAAGCTACCGGAGAATACCTGATCATTCAAGATGCAGATTTAGAATACGACCCTAAAGAATACAATGATCTATTGAAACCAGTTCTTGAAGGGTTTGCTGATGTGGTGTATGGGTCGAGGTTTATGGGCAGCAAACCTCATCGTATCCTTTTCTTCTGGCATACCATTGGCAATAAGTTTTTGACCTTTTTATCTAATATGTTTACCAATCTGAATCTTACGGATATGGAAACTTGTTACAAACTATTTGACACCAAAATTATTCAAGGAATTAAACTGAATGAAAAGCGATTTGGTTTCGAGCCTGAGATTACTGCTAAAATATCCAGGATACCTAAGATAAGAATATACGAAGTCGGCATTGCTTATTATGGGAGAACCTATGCCGATGGAAAAAAAATAGGACTTAAAGATGCTTTCAAGGCGTTGTATTGTATTATACGATATTCCTTATTTAAATGAATGCCTTGATTCCTTTTCATATCAAGAATTCCAAAGGAGTTTTATTTTTGATCTTCTTAGTTGCAATCTTAGTTCATACCTATTTTTATGACTGGGAATCAGACGAAGCCTGGACCTATCTGGCTATACAAAATAATAATTTTTTCGATATTGTATCCTTTAGCAAATTCAAGTTTGCCAATAATCATGTGCTGAATAGCTTATACTTTAAGCTACTTCAATATCTGGATATTACCTCTGTTTTTTGGTTTAGGCTTTTGAGTTTGCTTGGTTTTTCGTTATACTTTTATGCTTCTTCCAAAATGCTGGAATTATTTAAACTATCACACGGTTTACTCCTTTTTTTAATCATTACGCCATACTTTGGTTTTTTTGCCTTAGGTCGGGGGTATGCTCTTGGTCTAGGGTGTTTGGCGATGTCTTTGATGTATTTAATCCAGTTTATGAATACCTCAAAGTTAAAATATGAATATTTTTTGGTAGCGTTTGCAGCGATGTCCGCTTTATCTATGCTTTCGTTTTTATATACTTTTTTATCTACGATTGCTATTTATATCCTATTCAAAGGCAACCAATTAAAAAATATACATTCCTTTTTTTTACTCGGCTTTGTATTATTGGTCACAGCCTATATCTACGATGTGGGAAAGATCATAAATGAAGATGACCCCAATATTGCTGGCTCTGATTCATTATTCAAAAATGGTGCAATCTCCAGTATGATTTCTGATTTTAGTTTTTATACTAGATTACAAAATCTAAAATATTATAAATACTTTAAAGCCATTATAGCTCTTTGTTTCGTAGTGCCTTTTTTTTATAGCGTTCTGATTTATTTAAACCATTTTAGATTAAAATTTGAATATATTCTAAATGCCAAAACTTCTCTTTTTATTATTATCGTATTGAGTTTTGCAATGATGGTACTGGCGAACGTGTTTTTTCATGCAAAATTTCCAATGGGCCGAGCCATCATGAATATTGAATATATACTACTGGTATTACTACTATTATGTGTGACTGTTTCATATGCTCCACGACTATGGTTTTATATTCCGATCTCCATCTTGTGTGCGACTTCATTCCTAAGAATAACGAGCATGTATACCAATCTACTCTTACCAGACTTTAAAGCAGTAATCATTAAAACAGGAGATAAGCCATTCTATGTTTTAGGTGCTCTATCCAATGTGCTTTTGACCAACCAGTTGAAAGGCATCCATAAAAAGGAAATCTATCAAGTCTATGGAATAAACAATTTGAAGTCAGCCTTACAACAGGATACTGCTCATCTGATTTATGTTTTGAGTCATTCCACGATGCAGGATTCCTTGTCCCATAACCCTAAAAAGGTTTCTGACTGTAGAGATGGGATGGTACTCTATAGCATCAACCAATAGATGGTTGTAAGGATTAATTTTTTGAATACTATTTAACGAGAATAACCCTGGTATTTCCGCCTGTATACAACGTGCTCAACCATTTAATGTCAGAAACCTTATCTTTAGCCAATAAAGTTCACCGCGTCGTGATAAGAAAAAATATAACTCGCACCAAGAGTGCCCCCAAAAGTGCCCGCCCACCAGCCCGAAGCACAAAACGTAAAATTGATTCAAAAAAAATAACTACTACTAAATCCTTAGACCCATCAGAAGATATGCGCCTCAATAAGTATGTTGCGCTTAGTGGGATAGCTAGTCGTCGGGCCGCTGATGCCCTTATCATTGAAGGAAAAGTATGGGTCAATGGTAATGAAGTGAGAGAACCTGGCTATCGCGTCAAAGAAAAAGATCGTGTCACTTATCAGGGGAAAATCATCAAGCCGGATCTGAATATGATCTATCTGCTGATGAACAAACCCAAAGACACGATTACCACAGCTCATGATGAAAAGGGTCGCAAAACAGTACTCGACATTGTAAGATTCAAAATTCAGGAAAGGGTTTACCCTGTAGGCCGTCTTGATCGAATGACCACTGGATTATTATTATTGACTAATGATGGAGATCTGGCCAAGACCCTCAGTCACCCCAGTAGTGAAGTGCGCAAAATCTATCACGTATTCTTAGATAAAGTACTCGATAGACAGGATTTCGAAAAAATCGCCAAAGGGCTTATCCTCGATGATGGTCCTGCAAATATCGATGGTATAAGCTATATCGATGGATCTCCTGCTAATGAAGTCGGTATCACACTGCACTCCGGCAAAAACCGCATCGTCCGTCGCATTTTCGAACATCTAGGTTACGAGGTGATCAAACTAGATCGGGTAGCGTATGCCGGCCTGAATAAAAAAGATCTACCCCGAGGGCATTTTAGGCATTTGACAGAAAAGGAAGTGACTTTATTGAAACACTTTGGCCAACGTAAGAAGAATAAAGTTTAATACTATTTTTTGAACTCTTCTCAGCATGGTTAACAGTAGATATAAAAGTTTTACTTATGCTTTTCATGGGCTCAAAACTTTGCTGATTGAACGCAATATTAAAATTCATTTTATTATTACAAGTGTAGTCATTGTATTTGGATTCTGGTACCATATTTCTTCAATAGAATGGTTAGCCATCCTATTGGCCATAGGATTGGTATTTTCGCTCGA
>JAYSTG010000468.1:0-25117 GCA_043719965.1 Saprospiraceae bacterium
ATGATACTACCTGCTAATTTGATGGACTTAACTGGAGTGATGGCTACAGCGAGAAAAGTATTGAATATGACGGAGGCT
Organism: Saprospiraceae bacterium; assembly: GCA_043719965.1. GTDB lineage: Bacteria > Bacteroidota > Bacteroidia > Chitinophagales > Saprospiraceae > JADJLQ01. The sequence continues at coordinate 79 of JAYSTG010000468.1, forward strand.
ATTCCAGAGAATGGCCAAAAAAGAACTAATCAAGATTAATCAATTAGAAAGAATTCACTTTCTCATACGGGGAGTTAAAATTCAACATACTCTATAATGAATTATGTCTTTATGCATAATTCATTATGGAGTATGAATTTCCACTTATTAAAAACTGCAAATTGACTAATACTATTGGAATCAGTTTCTTAAAAAAAAAGTAACAATAAAGAGTGTAATTAAGATTGAATGATTCTAACTACTACATACAGCAATCAATCATCACCACCTTCAAAGGCCATATCAAGGTCTTCAGCAGGCACTTCGGTCATGTCATCACCATCTTCGTCTTCTAAAGTGCCTGCTGATTTTCCTTTAGTTTTTTTGTTTCCTGCTTTTTTGGGAGATTTTCCTTCTGCTGTCCTACGCAATACTCTCTCATCAGGGGCAACTTGATTGATCTCTGGAATCATGGTAGCCTGTTCGATATGCTTGGCTTCAATACTTTTGGTAGCATGAGGCACTAGCATCAATCTTTTTTTATCGATCAAAGCACCGGTGATCACACAGATGCCATATGTTTTATTTTCTATGCGCACTAAAGCATTTTCAAGATTTTGGATAAATTGGCGTTGTCGAATTGCCATATTATTGAGCAGCTCTACTTCGGCATGAATGCTGCTATCATCGAACCAATCACTACCCTGGATGTCTGCATTGTTTTCATTCATTTCTACGATCTGTTCTAGGAGATAAGTTAACTCTTGTCTTGAAGTCAAAACCTTTTCTGTTAAAATGGCTTTGAATTCAGCTAATTCCTTATCAGAATATCTTGTTTTGCTATTCGTAGCAGTAGGGGTGGCTGTTGGTTTGGTCGATAATTTATTCACTAATTTCTTATTTTGAGTTGGTGGTTGAGTGATGTGTTTAGCTTCAGGTTGATTTATTGGTTTTTCTGGAATAAGCTTAGAATAAACTACCGAAGTAGCTGAAGTTTTTACTGTAATCGAAGCGGGTTTTTGGGATGGATTAATTTTTTTATCCTTAATTATAGGTTTCATCGTTATCTTAGTTGGTGTTTTCCCTTTGTTTTTCCCTTTGGTTTTAGAAATATCCGTTTTGGAAACCTTTTTCGTTGATTCTATAGTGGTTATTTTGGTCTGAGCAGGTTTCGTTTTTTTAGCGACGATTGGGGAAAGTTTTTTTTCTGCTTTTTTAACTGCTTTAACTTTTTTTGTGTTATTAGTCATAAGTGGTTGAATCACAATTAATAAAAAATAATTAATTTTCTTAATTCTATCGAATTTCAGGGCGCAAATATAAAGCTATTTTATGTTCATTGCGTTTTTTTTTAGAAGTTACGTTGTTACTTTGAAATTTTAATTTTTTGAAAGTTAAATTGATTGACATTGGATATTAAATGGCGATTTTTTAGTACTCCAAGCTTGTTATTTTCTTTCAAAACCTATGAAGCGAATCACTACAAAAAATGAAAGGAAGACCATATTGTTATTATACTTTGCTTGATTAAAATCCACTTAAATTCGCACTATGCCGGAGATGATACACTTACATTGCCATACACAGTATTCCTTATTAGATGGGGCCTGTGACATCGGAGCTATGATGGACAAGGTCAAACGAGATGGTCAACTAGGAATAGCTATGACCGATCATGGCAATATGTTTGGCGCTTTTAGCTTCGTCCATGAGTCTGATAAGAGAGGATTAAAAGCTGTGGTAGGTTGTGAATTTTACTTAGTTCCAGATCGGCATAAACAAGCATTTTCAAAAATAAAAGGTGAAAAAGATGAACGTTATCATCAATTGCTCCTAGCTAAAAACCAATCTGGATACCAAAACCTTTCCAAGCTTTGTTCATTGGGATTTATTGAAGGGTTGTATGGGAAATTTCCACGCATAGATAAGGAACTACTTATTAAATATCATGAAGGTCTGATTGCGACTTCATGTTGCCTTGGTGCAGAAATACCTCAATATATACTTGCTGGGAAATTGGAAGAGGCCGAAACATTAGTGAAATGGTGGAAAGATTTATTTGAAGATGATTTTTATATTGAGCTTCAGCGACATGGCCTAGAAGACCTCGACCGTACCGGATTGAGTCAGGAAGATGTAAATAAAATTTTACTACAATTCGCTAAGAAATATAATATCAAAGTCATAGCTACCAATGATGTACATTATCTGGAAAAGGATGATTGGGAACCTCATGACATTTTGCTATGTGTAAATACTAACTCCAAACTCATCGAACAAGATCGATTTAGATTTCCCAACAAAGAGTTTTACCTCAAGTCTCAAGAAGAAATGAAGTCTCTTTTTGTTGATCTACCGCAAGCATTGGATCATACTATGGAGATTTACTCCAAAGTGGAAGCTCCCAAATTAAAGCGTGATATCATTTTGCCCAATTTCCCTGTACCACCGTCATTTAAAAATCAAGACGATTACCTCCGGCACATCGTGTTTGAAGGAGCCAAGCGATGTTATCGTGAGCTCAATCAGATTGTCGTAGAGCGCCTTGAATTTGAACTCAAAATTATTACGGAGATGAAGTTTTCGGGATATTTTTTGATAGTGCAAGATTTCATCAAAGCCGCTCGAGCTATGGGAGTCCGAGTGGGCCCAGGTCGAGGTAGTGCAGCAGGTTCTGTGGTAGCATATTGCCTTAGCATCACGGGATTGGACCCGATTAAATACAACTTACTTTTTGAACGATTCTTAAATCCGCAACGGATCTCGATGCCAGATATGGACATTGATTTTGATGATGAAGGTCGCCAAAAAGTAATAGATTATGTCGTCCAGAAATATGGTAAAGAACAAGTAGCACAGATCGTAACATTCAGTACGATGGCTGCAAAATCATCCATCCGAGATGTTGGTCGGGTACTAGACCATCCATTATCTGAAACCGATTTGGTTGCAAAATTGGTGCCCACTAAACCCAAAACACATCTTTCTGATATCCTACATAAAAGCATTGATGAGCTCAAACGTGAGTTTTCATCTGAGGAGATGACACAAATAATACAATTAAGAGATATCAAAGCAAAAAGCGGTTCGGCAGCTACTGTCTTGTCTTTGGCAGAGCGATTAGAAGGATCAGTCCGTAATACGGGCATCCATGCGGCGGGTATCATTATCGCTCCCGATGCTATCGATAAAATAATTCCTGTATTTATCTCAAAAGAATCAGAACTTTTGGTCACACAGTTTGAAGGTTCTCTAGTAGAGGAAGCAGGCATGCTTAAAATGGATTTTCTGGGGCTACGTACATTGTCTATCATCAATGATACACTGACGCTTATAGAAGAAGCTACCGGTGAGCAATTGGATCTGGATACCATACCACTTGATGATCCATTGAGTTTCGAATTATTTCAAAAAGGAGAGATGGTGGGTATCTTTCAATTCGAATCCGATGGTATGCAAAAGTATCTAAAGGATTTACGACCTGAAAATATAGAGGATTTGATTGCAATGAATGCATTATACCGACCTGGTCCTATGGATAATATTCCATCTTTCATCAAGAGGAAAATGGGGCAGGAGAAAGTAGAGTATCCACATCTTAAGCTCGAGGCTTTGTTAAAGCCGACCTATGGCATCCTGGTCTATCAGGAACAAATCATGCAGACTGCCCAGATCATGGCAGGATATTCTCTGGCTAGTGCAGATCTATTGCGCAGAGCTATGGGTAAGAAGAAACACGAAGAGATGCAACGACACAGGGCTCTCTTTGTAGAAGGCGCTATGAAACAATCTGTCGATGAAGCAAAAGCCGAAGAGATCTTCGAATTAATGGCCCGATTTGCTGATTATGGCTTTAATCGATCACATGCAGCGGCATATTCTATTCTTGCTTTTCAGACAGCTTATCTTAAGGCTCATTATCCACCTCAGTTTATGGCAGCCGTGCTCACGCATAATAAGATCGATATTACCAAATTGGAGTTTTATTTACAAGAAGCCAGACGGATGGGGTTGGAGGTCCTCGGACCGGATATCAATGAAAGTGGATTGAATTTTACAGTGACTAAAGATCGTCGCATACGGTTTGGAATGTCAGCCTTGAAAGGAGTAGGGGAGGGACCGGTAGAAGATATACTCGGAGAAAGAAAAGCTCATGGCCCTTTCAGTAATATATTTAATCTTACTTCAAGGCTCAATCTAAAAGCGATCAATAAAAAAAGTTTAGAGGCCTTAGTATTAAGTGGAGCTTTGGATTCGCTTAATACTGAAGTAGATCGTGCGCAATATTTTGCTCCCAGTGAAAAATATGAAACCTTAATAGAACATGCCTTGAAACTCGGGGCTCAATGGCAAGAGCTAAGATCAAGAAATGAAATGTCCTTATTTAGTATGGACGAAAAGGTAGAAATGCCTACTCCTAATTACCCCAACGTGGCGCACTGGAGCTTGATAGAACGATTGAATAAAGAAAAAGATATTACCGGCATTTATATTTCTGCTCACCCATTGGATGAGTATCGTTTTATACTCGAACACTTTACGACTTGCACGTTGTCCAATGTAGCCAATTTTAAAGATGTCCCGATGAAACTTGCCGGTATAGTAACGAAAGCGGAGCATCGAATCAGTAAAAAAGGTACTGGATATGGTTCCTTTACCCTGGAAGATTATTATGGAAGTTTCGAGTTTGCTCTTTTTAGTGAGGACTTCCTTGACTTTAAAAACCGACTCGAAGTTGGGCAGATGGTTTTTCTCAAAGCTACCAATCAGGTATTTAGAGATGGATCAGGAGGGTCCCGATTTAAATTGCAACAGGTACAGCAGTTGGCAAGCGCTGGAAATAATATTGCAGAATCTTTATTATTAAAAGTGCCTCTTCAAAGTATCGATGACGACAAAATAACCAGACTACGACATATCGTCGAAGCACAAAAAGGAAACTCACATTTGAAAATAGTATTATTAGATCCTGTCAGCCAGAACTACCTCTATATGCTGTCAGAAGATTATAAAATAGAAGTAACCAATAGACTATTAAAAGAAGTGAAGGATTTGGGTTTTGAATATAAATTGAATTAATCTAAGGTGCATACTTTAAGTAATTCTTAACGGTATATCGAAAGATTTGAAATAATTTTGCATCCTGATGATCAACTTTAGATTTGGAATATGGATTGCTTGTTTATTATTATCCTATAATGGGATTGGTCAAAACAAAGTTCAATTACCTAATCTGGATTTGGCTGCCTTCTCTGCGCTCATCCAGGATAAAGATCCACGACCCAGAGTGATTAATGTCTGGGCCTCCTGGTGTAGCCCCTGTATGGAAGAATTGCCCTATTTCGCTGAGCTCAAAAAAAATCACCCTGAAATAAGAGTTATTTTGATCAATCTGGATTTTCAAAAAGATGTAGAAAGAAAGGTCATTCCTATCCTCGGAGATAAATATAAAGCGTGTGAAATTTTCCGTTTACAAGGATTGTCGGCAGACGAATGGATGCCTTTATTAAATCAAGATTGGTCTGGAGCCATCCCGGCAACTTTGATCATCAAACAAGCTGAATCTAGTTTCACTGATGGTAAATTCAAATCTTATCAAGAATTAAACTTAAAATGTATAACTCCTTAAATTTTTGAAGTATGAAATATTTATTTTTAATAATCGCGATTTCATTTATTAGTATTTATGCTAAGCCGGTGATGAATCCTGGGTATAGTATCGGTGATGTGGTCAAAGATTTTGAAGCAAAAAACATCGATGGCAAGATAGTAGGAACAAAAAATTTTCCTAAAGCCAAAGGGTATGTGATTGTATTTACATGTAATACTTGTCCCTATGCACAATTATATGAAGACCGGATCAATACTTTAGCTCAAAAATTGGATGATGAAAGTTGGCCATTGATAGCGATAAACTCCAATGACAAAGGCATGTCCCCAGGTGATGCATACGACAAAATGCAACAACGATCTAAATCCAAACGATTTACCTTTCCATATATCTATGACGAAAGCCAAAATATAGTCAGGGAATTTGGAGCATCTAAAACTCCACATTTTTATGTATTGGATGCTGGTAAGAAACTACGATACATAGGCGCATTAGATGATAATGCAGATGATGCAGCAGGAGTACAAAAGCGATATGTAGAAAATGCGATCCAGGCGATAGAAAAAAACATGGACCCCAATCCTACATTCACCCGAGCTATTGGCTGTGGAATCAAAAAGAGGCCTGCTTAAACTAAATAAAAATTTGCGATTAAAATTGGCTCAATGCAGCTAAAATTTTTTTAATCTCCTGAGGATTAGAATCATTGGGATCTTGATGGTACAGGGCTTTTGAACCATATTTTGCAGATGCATGCACCTCATGTAAACTGCCATCGATGATGATACTGTTTACATTTTTTGAGGTGACTCCACTTCCAGCCAGGATGTGGAGACGATGACTCGCATAATCCTGTAAGTCTTTTAATTCAAATCTGGATGCATAAGCATTGCCAGTGGACCCGCCTGTAAGTAATCGTAGCACTCCCAAATCTATCAATAGGTCTAATGCTTCATATTGGTCATCTATGATTTCAATTGCCCTATGAAAAGTGAATGGTTTGTCAGCACAGTGTTTGATCATTTGGATCAGGGCTGGTTTATTTATTTTGTTTTTTGTAGTCAAAGCTCCACATACAATGCCTGATGCGCCTGCTGAGAGCGCCATATCGATTTCAGTATAAATTTGAATCAGCTCTTTTTTGGAAAAGTAAAAGTGACCACTTCTAGGTCTTATCAGTACAAATACTGGAATGGAAATGGCAGAACATACTTTTTGAATCAATTCATATGAAGGGGTCAGTCCTCCGACTGGCAGATCAGTGCATAATTCGATACGGTGAGCTCCTGCAGCTGAAGCTGCATTTGCTGCGGCAAACGATTGAGCACAGATCTCCAAAGTGATCATCCCATGAATGACTTCAAACCTATATTATCAATATTGTTTAATTCGGTGGAGCCCATAAAGTAAAGATAAAACAATAAAGGGTTCGATTTTTACTATCGAACCCTTTATGCATCCTGTTCCTGGTAATGGTTTATATCACCGGGTTAGAGGTACTGGCCTTTGTAAGGCTTGGGTTTTGTGATCTGGTTACTGAAGAACAGTAAGCCTACAATCAATGAAATGCTGAATACAATCATGGGAGGGATATTATAATTTGTCATATCAAATGTAATAGCAAAACCCTTCCACATATGTTAAATAAATATAAATTATGAAATAAAATATCTTAAAATTAGGTTCTATCTATCCTTAAGTACCAACTCCTCTTACTAAATTATTTGAGTATTAGTGGTTTAAATTATTGAAAATCTGATATTTGTATATATAAAATTATTTAATTTTAACATCAAATTGAGCTGACCGTTTTGCTGTTTCGAAATGTGTTAAATAATTAGTTAATGCGCCGAGGTCGACCTAAAAACCTATTTTTTGGTGATTAAAAGCTCTGCCCGATCACAGGTCTGAATCATTGAAATGCCATCAAACAATACATTGCCATTATAAGTAGTGTTCATTTTAGAATTGTAGTATGCTTCGATGACTATAAAGTCGATGTTTTGTTTAGGCTTGAAGCGAATAGTATATGTTTTCCAGTTATTGTGACTTATCGGAGGGCTTTCAAAAAGTTTTTGTTTTTTGTCGCATCTATCGCTGCCACCCCATATCCTGATGATAGCAGGTTTGTTATACCCATTATACGTATTGGAATGTGCAAGCATCATTTTAAAATAGAAACAGCTTCCTGCTCTTAAGGTTTGAGAAAGTCGTTGTCCAACACATTCCCAGGTGCCATTTTTTCGTACGATCAGGCCCATATAGGTCTCACCCTCTGAAGCAGGAAGATATACTCCCCAAGGGCCGGGTAAAATATCCGGTGTGGTGCCATCCTCACAGCCGATCCATCCTATAGGCATAGTTGCATCTTTGGGCTCGCTCTCAAAGGAAGGATTGAACAGGTGTACACTTTGTGCCCAAGCTGGATTGATTAATGCTATTCCTATCATCATAAAACTCAATCTTATCTTAAACATAATTTAAACTTTATATATAATCTCCGAAATGGCTATTTTTGGGTCAAATTTAAGTCATGGCAAAAGAATCTGCTCCAATAAAGAAAGTAATCAAGACCGAAACTCGAAAATCTGAACCCCTAACGGGCGCTTCATCTTCGATAAATGCTCGCAAGCGAAATACTAATGAACGAACAAATACGCCTAAAGATTTTACATTCAACATGGACAATATTAAATGGATATTGATCAGTACAGGTTTGGTCTTTTTAGGATACATGCTGATGATGGGTGGACATATGCCTAGTCCCGATGTTTGGGATGAGAAAATTATTTACAGTTTTAGACGCACCGTCATAGCCCCGATTGTGATTCTATCTGGTTTAGGCTTGGCTATTTATTCAATTTTTAGAAATAAACAACCCGAAATCAATAGTTGATAGTTATCAAGGCAAACTGACCTTGTAAGCATTTATTATTTATCAAAAAAGTACCCATGGAGTTCAATCTTAGCCAACCGGTACGAATCGAGGAGGAACTTTGGGGAGTGGATCAATGGCATGAGGGAAGATTGATACTGATCGACAAACCTTTGGATTGGACTTCTTTTGATCTTGTAAATAAATGTAAATTTTCTATCCGGCATGGACTTCAGATTAAAACAATAAAAATAGGTCATGCAGGCACCTTAGATCCAAAGGCTACCGGGCTTATGATTTTACTTACTGGTAAATACACGAAACTTACTGATCATATACACACCTTTGATAAATCATACGAAGCAGTTTTATTTCTAGGCGGTACTACACCTTGCTTTGATACGGAGCGACCCATAGATGCTTACTTTCCTACGGAGCACATTACTGAAGCGCTTATACGGGAAACCAGCAATCAATTTATGGGCCATATAACACAGGTGCCACCAATATTTTCTGCAGTTAAAATTGATGGAAAGGCTGCTTATAAGTCTGCCCATAAAGGTATAGAGGTAGTGACGAAGGTTAGACAGGTGGACATCTTCAAATTAGATATCTTGAAAGTAAATCTGCCATATGTCCATATTGCGGTCCGATGTAGCACCGGGACTTATATCAGGTCCCTAGCTCATGATTTAGGTAAGGCATTGCACTCTGGTGCATACCTGCATAGTTTGAGAAGGACGGAGATCGGACCCTGGCATATTGATCAAGCATTGGATATTAATGTGTTCACCGATAAGTTAAAATCATACCAAACTCTTGTAGACGACCCTGCATCTTCTATATGAATATCTTAGAGATAAAAAATATTCAAAAATATTATGGCGCTCAAAAAGCAGTGGATGATATTTCTTTTAACATCGCATCAGGCGAAATCGTTGGATTTCTAGGTCCGAATGGAGCTGGCAAATCTACCACGATGAAGATGATTGCAGGAATACTGACTCCGGATGCCGGTGAAGTATGGATCAAAGGAGAGCAGATGAACCCAAATCGAATTTATTTAAAAAAAGCAATCGCTTATCTACCTGAACAAAATCCATTATATCACGACCTCTATGTACGAGAGGCACTTGAATTCATGGCTCGTCTTCATAATGTACCAAGCCCTCGTAGTGCTATCCATGATGCGATCAAGGTATGTGGCCTCACTGCTGAACAGCATAAACGGATTGGGTCGTTGAGTAAAGGATACAAACAACGAGTAGGATTAGCACAATCCATCTTGCATCAACCTGATCTTTATATTCTCGATGAAGCTACCACCGGCCTGGATCCTAATCAAATCCTCGATATTCGAGATCTCATCCGTTCATTAGGTAAAGATCATGCTGTGTTGATTTCAACACATATTTTACAAGAAGTAGAGTCTATTTGTCAGCGATGTATCCTTATACATCAAGGAAAACTCAAAGCAGATGACGACATGGACACATTCAAAAACAAATTAAATCGTATCCCTGAAGCTATCGTACGATTTGCATCGCCTGTTTCATTGGAAACTTTAAAAATGCGATGGGCCAAGGTCTTCTCGATGAATGCTGATCATACCTATAAAATCAGTAGCCAGGAGCCTATGTTGACACAATCCATCTTTCGATGGGCAGTAGATCAAAAGGTGATTATTGACGAGTTGAAAAAAGTAGAACAAAGCATGGAAGATATTTTTCAAACACTCACGGAAAACAATTAAGATCTATCAATCTAATCACCATGTTAGCTATTATTCGAAAAGAAATACAAACTAATTTGGGCTCGTTTGGTCTCATGCTGGCTATAGCTGTATTTTTTTTGTTAGTCGGATTCTGGCTATGGTTTTTCCCGGATACCGCTATCCCGGACAATAAGTTTGCTACATTACAAACACTTTTTGAGCTTGCACCGTGGATATTTTTGTTTATCCTTCCGGCACTCACGATGCGATCCATTGCCGAAGAAAAAAGTACGGGCACTTTGGATTTGCTCAGGACTAAGCCTGTATCCATGTTTGAAGTAGTGTCATCGAAATTTTTGGCAGTCATGATTTTGATTTTAATTATTCTGTTGATCAGTCAGATTTATACTTATTCAGTCTATCAGCTAGGGTATCCTGTGGGCAACCTGGATATCGGAGGTACTTTGGGTTCCTATCTTGGTTGGTTACTATTAGCAGGATGTTTTACAGCTATTGGCATTTTTGCTTCAGCTATTGCTTCCAGTCAGATGATAGCTTTTTTGTTGGCAGCAGGGCTTTGCTTTTTATTTTATATCGGTCCGGTATTTATTGCTACACTTCCTGTATTCTTTGGGACGCTAGACTATGCTATCCAATGGTGGAGTATTCAATCCCACTATCAGTCCATGAGTAGAGGAGTCATTACGTGGAGTGATCTATGTTTTTTTGCAGGTATTATGCTCTTTTTTTTATTAGCCGCAGGATTGGTCATTCAGTTTGCAGGATCACCAAAGAAATCTGCATGGAGGACGGTTTTATCCAATAAAGGTATATGGTTAGCATTAGGTTTTTTCTTAGCAGCAGGATTCAATCTTTTTTCCATAGACCTTACAGAAGATCGTCGTTTCACATTGGGTGAAGAGACAAAAACTTTGATAAAATCTGTGGATGATATCATCTATGTCAACGTGCTCATGGATGGTAATTTTCCTGCTGCTTTTACCAGATTAAAAAAATCAGCTTTAGAAAAACTCAAAAGTTTCAATCAGGTCAATAAAAAAATCCAATTCACTGTTGAAGACCCTCTAGATGGAGATCCGGCGGCTGTGAAAGCAAATCAGGAATCTTTAAAACAACAAGGAGTACAAGCTACGACCTTGACTGTATTCAATGGCAAGGAGAAAGAACAAAAAATCATATATCCTTATGCGATCTTTCATTTTGGTGAACGACAGATGCCTGTCAATCTATTGGAAAGTCAAGATCCTACTGCATCAGAAGATGAAATATTGAATAGGTCTGTTGCACTATTAGAATTTAAATTTGGGAATGCTATTCAAAAACTAAGAATGAATAAAAACCCGGTGATAGCTTTCACAAAAGGTCATGGGGAATTAGTCAATATCCAGACGGCGGATTTGGAACGAACACTCAGACCGATCTATTCAACTGGGAGAATCATTTTGGATAGTGTAATCCAAATCTCAAAAGAAATCGATGTATTGGTAGTGGCTAAGCCACAAAAACCATTTTCAAACAGGGATAATTTTTTGATAGATCAATACCTTATGAACGGAGGTAAAATCTTATGGTGCATCGATCCTCTTTATGTCAATACGGATACGGTGAATGCAAGCAATCGATTAAAGCAAGATTTTAACCCTTTACCGTATGATCTCAATCTCGATGAAATTTTTTTTAAATATGGATGGCGCCTACAACCCAATATCGTGATGGACTATGAATGCACTACAGTACCTCTATTGATGGGGTATAGCGGAAGTACCCCACAGTTCGAACCTAAACCTTGGTATTTTCACCCACTTGTAGCTCCTGATGGAGATCATCCGATCATCCATAATCTTGATCGAGTAGGATTATTTTACCCGAGTACTATAGATACTATCAAGACTAAAATGCCTATTCTTCGGACCACGCTCCTGTCTACCAGTATGCATAGTCGAACGCAGATGAGCCCAAGTCCGGTAAATTTTGAAATAGTTCGTCAAGCGCTCACACCGGAACAATTTAACAGAGGAAAACAAACAGTAGGTTTATTATTGGAAGGAAAATTTACTTCTGCTTTTGAAAACAGAATAAGTGCTGAGTTTAATAAATCCCTTATCCAAATTGGGGCTGAGTTTAGAAATGAAAGTGAACCTACAAAAATGATCGTCTTTTCTGATGGAGATCTTATAGGCAATGCTATAAATAATAGGGGAGAACCAATGCCACTAGGATTTAATTTTTACGAAAAACGGACCTATCCGGCAAATAAAAATCTAATTTTGAATTGTATAGAATATTTATTGGATGATCGAGGAATAATGCAAGCAAGAAATAAAGATGTAAAACTTAGATTGCTAGACGAAGCTCAACTTAAAATTTCAGGGACTACTTGGCGATGGATAAATTTGATTCTACCTGTATTGACTACATTATTCCTGGCCAGCATCTTTACATTCTGGAGAAAACAACGATATGCAACGATATAAGTATAATATCATGACCTGGTGTGTGACCTTGCTTTGTATACAATGTAATCCCGATCATCAAAGTATTGAAACTAGCTTTAGAATCTCTGAACCAAATCAAGTACGGCTCATTGAAATTTATAAAAAAAATGGTTTGAAACAAAGTTTGAATTTTAAATCGGATCGATGGTGGTTGAATGATAGCTTAAAAGTAAGGCCTGATGCCATAGATAATATATTTCGAATACTTCCTGGTATCAAAGTCATGACATATCCCCCCAAGGCTGCATGGGAAAATATGATCTCAGCGATCAACGAAGAAGGTGTCAAAGTAATTTTTAAAAATTCGGAAGGCCATAATATAAAGTCCTGGTCTATCGGCGGCCTTACCAACGATGAGCGAGGTACGTACGCTATGATGTTCCTAGCCAGCCAACCTTACATCATTCATGTACCGGGATTCCAAGGTAGTCTGGCTTCGAGGTTTAATATTTCAGACGATGATTGGCGAGATAGAATGATATTTGATGAAAATCCAACAGACATTATAGGATTGAGCGTGAAGTATCCTGACCAACCGAATCAAGGATTTAATCTGAAATATGAACAAGATCCAGGTTCTTATCAAGTTTATGATCATGCAGGGCAAAAAATAATCACATCCCGAGGTCAGATTCTTTCTTATTTAGAGTCATATCGTCAGATAGGTGCAGAGAGTATTGAAAATGATTTCCAGCATAAAAATTTGGTCTTGGCTAGTGTGCCGCATGCAATTATCGATATCGATATTAAGAATCAACATCGACGATCTGTACGATTCTATACGATGAAGTCAGTAGGGGAGCATAGTACTGAAAGAATGTTCGTACACGATGGTCAAGATTTTTACTTGGCACAGATGCGGTTACTCCATAAGCTTTTTCGGGGTAATGATTATTTTATGACGAAATGAAACCCTTAAAGATATACGGAGTCATTGCTTTAGCATTTATTTTGCTTTGTTCTTCATTTAATATTGCAGATCGATGGGGTTTTTTTGGTCATCGAAGAATCAATAGATTGGCTGTGTTTACGCTGGTTCCGGAGATGATGCCCTTATTCAAAAAAAATATTGAATATTTGACAGAGCATTCCGTGGATCCGGATAAGAGACGCTATGCAGTTCGAGATGAAGCAGTGAGGCATTTTATAGATCTGGATCATTGGGGTTCAGGTTCGTTTGATGATTTGCCTAGAAAGTATGCCGATGTAATGGTGCAGTATGGTGATTTTAGAATCCAGGATGATGATTCATCACTTTATTTATTTCACCAGAAACAGATATTTACGATTGGAAAAACCAAATACATTGGCCTTAATTTAAATGTAAGTACGGACACTGCCAAGGCGGTATTATACCACCATTATCGATATCTTATCACTTCCTTGATATTACCAAAACTTAAAATGGAAGATGAAGTAACCTTGTCTGGCAATGAAATCAATGCGGTATTAAAAAGGACAATAGCTGACTCTACAAAAAATTATCAGTGGATCGATACCTTTAGTAGTCATGGTATATTGCCTTATTATTTTGTGGGGGAGTATAAAAAACTGGTCGATGCATTTAAGTCGAGAGCGTTCGAAGCCATATTGCATCATGCAGCTGATATCGGTCATTATATAGGAGATGCGCATGTACCCTTACACACTACTTCCAATTACAACGGTCAATTGACGAATCAATTGGGTTTACATGCATTCTGGGAAAGCCGTATTCCTGAATTATTTGCAGATAAAGAATATGATTATCTCGTAGGAAAAGCCAACTATATTAAAGACATGGAATCGTTCATTTGGGAAGTGGTATTTCAAAGTCATCGATTGGTGGATTCTGTATTATCCATAGAGAAAAGATTATCTAATTCAATACCTTCAGATCAACAGTATTGTTTTGATGAACGATTAGGTGTCACCATTAGAACGCAATGCGAATCATTTGCCAAAGCTTACCAAGAAGCTATGAAAGGTATGGTTGAAAAAAGAATGAGAGAAGCTATACATGCTGTTGGTAGTGTGTGGTATTCAGCCTGGATAGATGCTGGGCAACCTAATTTATCCAAAATGACGAAGAAAGGTACTTCTGTCTCTACATCTAAATCTGATGATGAACTGGATAAAGCTTATCATAACAATGTCATTAAGGGAAGACCAGAGAACTGAGTGAATTATTATATAAAAATATATCGTACCGTAATTGCAATCACCCCTCCATTCGCTTATAATATTGTTGGACCCCAAAGAGGCTGGTAAACAATAGCAGAATATGGTTGGATATAAGGGCGAAAACTTCCGAACATTGAAATTCGTAATTATTTTTATTCCATGTAGAATCTACTGTGATATGTATAAGCCCATGACCAGCTGGGTCTAAAAGCAAATATGAATTCTTAAAAAAGCCCTGGTGTTGCAGTGTGTAAACATACACTTGATCTTGTATAAAATATTGAATAGTCATTTTACCATTCCATTTCATCTTTAACTCAGCCAGTAATTTTAAATCTTTATGAAGTTCTATGCTAGAGCCCCAAAAGCCTTTAGGCGTAAAAGTGAAAGTCTCTTCGTTATTTAAATTAATTTCAGCTTTTGTGCTAAAACCATTTTTATACTTTAACTGTCCTAAAACGGACTCGTCAATATATAAAGTATAACAATATTTATCAGTCCACCTTGCATGATACACCATCCTGTGGAGCATTATTAAGATTACCTTACTTTCATCACTTTTTTCGTGATATATCCTTCTGCACTGGTGAGTTGGATGAAATAGATGCCTGATGGAATAACCGAAGGCGCCTGTAAATTTAGTTCGTGATGACCAGGCACTAAGCGTCCTAAGTTTCTATCCAATATCACTACCCCTTGCATGTTGACTAATCGAACACTCACCCTTGCAACGGAGGCACGGATATCGAATTTTATATTGAAGCGTTCAAAAAAAGGATTAGGATATACATTGACTTGATCAAAGGCGACGGCATAATCTTTAGCAGCCACGGGTTTGCAACCTGTAGTGCGGAATTGCAACATATTTTTGAATCGACTGGTATCGGAGTCACAGATGGTTTTAGATTCGACAATGTAATCCGTACAAGGCATCAGCATAGGCAGACTTACCATCGAGTCTCGGGTAGGTAATGTGTCCCATTTTTGCTTTGAAGCTTCTCGATATCGGATCATGTAAAATAATTTTGGTATGATCCGTTGATAAAAAATCTTAGCTGAATTTTCTGTGATCATGGCACTCTCTAATTCCAATACATCAGGACAATCAAATGATTTCGATAATAAATTAATCGTATAATCCTCGACCTCACCTGCATTGAAAAAATCACACGGATTCGGTTTGCTGGTATCTGCTATATTGATTGGAGCTTTGAGTGATATACGGATTGTAGTTTTACCGAAGCTATCAATCTTGGTAGGAGGTAAATAGATGTTGGATACGAGATTACCGGTCAGTCGTCTTGTTCCATTTTGCCAGACGAGTTCCGCGGTGTCATCAAAATCATTGTCAAGATTACGATCAATCCATATCCTGAGGTCATACTGTGTCAGGCTATCTTTTGCCCGAGGGAATACTTTTAATAAGATCTGACCGTCCAGATTGATGGTAG
The DNA here is from genome assembly GCA_043719965.1 of Saprospiraceae bacterium. Classification (GTDB taxonomy): domain Bacteria; phylum Bacteroidota; class Bacteroidia; order Chitinophagales; family Saprospiraceae; genus JADJLQ01. The sequence continues at coordinate 16,388 of JAYSTG010000468.1, forward strand.
GCATCAGCGTATCTACATTTGTAAATCCTCCATAACCAAAATTATCTCTACTCCTGAATCTTAATCCATCCAAAACCAACGAATCTATGTATATTCTACTCTCAGCTGCTCTGCTTGCACAGGCCATACATGATTTTTGTAAAAAATTCATTGCTTGTAAGAGATTTAAATATCCTCCGGAAGCAACCATGCCCTTCAAATCAGGTGTCACTTCAGCAGTACTAAGAATTGCTTTCTTGACGAGTAAAGCAGCTGCAGCTGGGTCAGAAAATGCAAGATCATCCAGTTGTCCACAACGATTAGCATATAATAAACCAATAGCCCCAGTCACGATCGGGGCAGCAAAAGAAGTCCCTTTATCAAATCCATATTTTCCATTGGGTCTAGTCGTAAAAACATTTTCACCTGGAGCTGCTAAGTCAATGTTGAGAGGCCCAAAGGATCCTTTTCTTTTTCCTTCGGAGTCAATCGAAGTGATTGGAATCAAAAAATTACTGGGACACAAGGATGGTAAATCACCTAATGAATCAATATTAATCGAAATTCGATTATCTACAGCAGATACATTCAAGATACCGACTTTCCCCATTGCATCATACATGCCACACCACAAGGGAGCATCTGCGGCTCTGCCATTATCTATACCCCAGGAAGAATTACTGGCAACGATATAAGCTCCTTTTTCACCTCGTGTGTCATTATATATTTTTCTTTGTTGCAAGATGTAAGCATAACCTGATATGACTTCTGATTCTTTGATACCAAGCTTAACATTGTATTTTAAATTGAGGATTTTAATATTCCAATTTGCACCTGCAACTCCAGTCGTATTATCTCCTCGTGCGCCAATCAGACCATTGACAGATACTCCGTGTTCTCCACCTTCGATACTGTCATTGGATGAAAGCACATTCCACCCCAGATAATCATCGATATATCCATTTGCATCATCATCGATTTTATTGTTGGCTACTTCTTTTTTATTTATCCACGAAGTATTTATAAGGTCAGGATGATTGAATTCAGTGCCATCCTCTATCACAGCAATCACGATTTCTTTACTTTGTTTGGTATGTCCACCAGTAGCATTATGCCATACAAACGAAGCTTTGGTATCGACTCCTTTGGTTTTACCATTAACCCCATTATTAGCCCATTGCCACTGGGATTTGTAGAGCGTATCATTTGGTGTTTTTGATCTAAAAGCTACGAAATGGTTAAATTGAGCTGCTATCGTTTTAGGATGAGACCTGACTTTTTCCAAGACTTCATTTTCATTATATTTAGAGAAATCAAATCGTAAACTAAAATGTGTCTGCTGTGGCGATAGGGAAGTCGCGGTCTCTAAAGTGTGCGATCTTCTCAAGGATGAGATTTTAGAAATAATACTTTTTAGATCCTCCTCACGAGCAACTTGGAGTAGTAATTCTCCCTGGGTATGTTGTAAGATCTGACTGAAGCTAGGATTGGAATAGACGACAGTAAATAAAACGAGATAAATTAATTTTTTCATTTTTATGTCTTTAAAAATAGGATCAATGCATTCTATCGCCTCGGAGGGCTATTGCAGAAATCATATTGGATTCGTAATCTAATAATTGTTGCCATCTTCTTTGTACAGTAAGAGGTTCTTCATAGGACTTTGCCAGATCTAAAAATAATCGGTAATGTCCTGCCTCTGAGACCATGAAAGTATGATAAAATTCTCTTAGTTCTGCTTCTTCAAAATGTAAAGAAAGTAAGCGAAAACGTTCACAACTACGTGCTTCTATCATGGCACAGATCAAAAGCTTATCTATGAGTCGCTCATTTCTATTGCCACCACTACGTTGAAATTTCATTAATTCATGGACATATTCATCATTCCGTTGAAATCCCAATTTAAGATTTAGATCTTTTAATTTTTGTAAGACCATCCTAAAATGAGCCCATTCCTCTGAGACAATTGGAGACAAAGCCTCTACCATTTCAAGCTTATCAGGATACAATTGAATCAGTGAAATACAAGCTGACGCAGCTTTTTGTTCACAGTAAGCATGATCGGTCAATATTTCCTGCAAACTTTTTTGAGCAAGGTCTACCCATCGAAGATCCGTAGCTAATTTCAAGCCTAGCATTATTTGAAAGCATTGAGGCATTGAAGCTGCCGGATGAAAAAATCAACATTGAAAATCGTATAATCCTCATATCCGCTCACATAGTGAAGGCGGATCGAATCAATCTCGGCCGAAGCAAGCGTTCGCTCTGCACTTTTGTCCAAATAGTAGATGCCGGACAAATAAGTGGCTTTCTTTCCACTATCTATCTTGCCTGAATCATATCGAGTGTTGACCAATCTGACTTCTTTGCCATTAATCAATCGAATGAGTAGATTGCTTTTACCAAGCGTGCCATAATGAATCAAAGCTTGATCAGATGCTATTTCTATATTAAGTTGCAGATACGTATACCCTGGTTCGACACCCAAAAAAGCATAACCTTGCGTATAATTCAACCCTTTAAAGTGCCGTTTTACTTCATCAGGTGTATACGTATACAGTAATTCTGATTTTATAGCCTTGTTTTTTTCTATAGTTATAGGTTGTAAAGAGCACGGAATTTGTGGTGTGGAATGATTCAACCATTTTGAAATTGGATTGGAGTTGGTTGAATTATTTTTTGGAGGTTCTTTTTTATCTGTGGGCTCCTTAGCCTTTGTAATATCTAATGGCGTGGATAGTGCTGAGCTATCAATTCTCTTAGTGTCAAGTCCATTCTCAATAGCTTCGATTTTCTTAGGATTAGAAGTTTTTTCCCTTTTTGGTTTTTTAGAATTATTTGATTTGTTTTTTATTTTTTTTGTTACTCCTTTTTTGGATTCGACTGAATCTGGGCTTGTTGTAATATCAAAAGGTGCTACTTTGGTTTCTGCCAGATGAGTTGAATGGTCTTGCACCATGGTGTCGATTGAAATAGGAGCACCTGTTGACAATATTGATACATTTTGACTTGCATTGAGTATGGCTCTGATTGCATTAGGAGACAAGGTCAATAGGCTTTTATATCGTTTGCTGATATTAATTTTAATTTTTAAGGAATCACGAAATCGTGAAACATCATAGTTCAACTTCGAAATGTCAAGCTTAAGATGAGCCTTTGATTGCACATCCTTTGATTTTGAAATTTGCTTCTTTGCCGCTATAATTTGAAAAGATAGGGCCTTAATGTTATCTTGAACGATTACTTGATCTTTGGAGGCTTCACTAGCCAATTTTTGGACATATGCCAATGGATCATCTTTCCAAGTTGCAGGACTGTCGGTTTGGCCAAACAGAAAGAGCTGCGAGACTATCAACAGCATGCAACAGGTGAATATTTTCATCTTGATTTTTCCAAGCCTTAAATCCATAGATCTTTTTAAAAACCTAAATTTACGGTGTTTATTGAAATAAGTAAGAGCGGATTTTTTGGAAAAGTTAAATATTTAAAATTCTCTATTTCAACGTTTAACGGTTGAATGGATCATCTAAATTTGATAATCGAACTGGACGCAGAAAGATGATTATATTTGCGGCTTAATTTTTTCATATGGCTCTGTCCACCCAGCAATATATCGACCACCATAAGGATCGCTTTTTGAGTGAGTTATTTACTTTATTACGACTTCCATCGATCAGTGCTGATCCTCAGTACAATGGGGATGTTGCAAAGACAGCTGAGTTAGTAGCACATTATCTTAAAGCCGCAGGTGCAGATCAAGTAAAAGTGTATGCTACTAAAGGTCATCCCATAGTTTATGGAGAAAAAATAATTTCCAAGGACAAACCCACCATGTTGGTTTATGGCCACTATGATGTGCAGCCTCCTGATCCATTAGATTTATGGAATACACCGCCATTCGAACCTGTCCTAAAAGATGGAAATATTTATGCGCGTGGATCATGTGATGATAAAGGCCAGTTTTTTATGCATATCAAAGCATTCGAAGCGATGATGGCTATTGGAGAGCTTCATTGTAATGTTAAGTTCATGATAGAAGGGGAGGAAGAGGTAGGTTCGAATAACCTGGAACGCTTTTGTGCGGAGCATAAAGCGATGTTAGCATGTGATATGGTTATGATCAGTGACACTTCTATGATAGCCAACGATGTACCTTCATTGACCACTGGATTGCGCGGGCTTTCTTATGTCGAAGTTGAAGTCGTAGGACCTAATAGAGACTTACATTCCGGTGTATATGGAGGTGGTGTGACAAATCCTGTAAATGCATTAGCCAAAATGATTACTGCTATGCATGATGAACATCATAGAATTACTATTCCGGGATTTTATGACAAAGTGAAACAAGTGTCATCTGAAGAACGAGCAGCGATGAATAAAGCACCTTTTGATTTGCAAGAGTATCAATTGGATCTTGGCATCAAGGCCGTTCATGGAGAGGATGGATATACTACTTTGGAACGTACTTCTATTAGACCTACTTTGGATGTAAATGGTATTTGGGGTGGTTATATAGGGGCTGGGGCCAAAACGGTGTTACCCTCTAAAGCAAGTGCTAAAATCAGCATGCGATTGGTGCCGGATCAAGACCCAGACGAGATCACAGCATTATTTACCAATTATTTTAAATCTATAGCTCCACCTGGTGTGCAAGTCAAGGTGACCCCACATCATGGCGGCCATCCCGCGGTGACACCTACAGATTCGATCGAATATAAAGCAGCCGAATTGGCTATGACCGAGACTTTTGGTAAAAAACCTTTGCCACAACGAGGCGGAGGTAGTATCCCTATCGTTTCTTTATTTGAGCGAGTGCTGGGTGTTAAAACGGTCTTAATGGGATTTGGCTTAGACTCAGATAATATCCATTCGCCTAATGAGAAGTATGGATTGTTTAATTTTTACAAAGGAATTGAAACTATTCCCGCTTTTCATCGTCATTATGCAGAACTAAAAAAATCTTTATAAACATGAAAATTCATTTTTTAATTGTAATTGCTTTTTTATCTATTAATACTTCTTATGCACAAACTATGACAGCCACCACAGACACGGTGATTACCGATAGCCTCTCCTATGCCTTGGGTAATCTACTCGGTTCGAGCCTTAAAAACCAAGGATTCAATGAATTGCATTTGGATGACTTGAATCTTGGCATTCTTCACTCTATCCTAGGCCTTTCAAAATTAGACCTTCAAGCATGTGATCAAATCGTTCAAACCTATATGAAAGAAAAACAAACAGTTCAGTATGGCCCTATCAAAGAAGCGGGCGAAAAATTTCTTGCAGAAAATGTAAAGAAACCTAATATAAATGTCACAGCTTCAGGCTTGCAATATGAAATAGTTAAAGAAGGTACTGGCAAAAAAGCGGGCACTTCGGATAGTGTCAAAGTCCACTATGAAGGTAAACTCATCGATGGAACCATATTTGATAGCTCTATCAAGAGAGGTGAGCCTATCATATTGTTGACTAATCAAGTGATAGCCGGATGGACAGAAGCTCTACAAATGATGAAAGAAGGGTCTAAATACCGACTATATATACCATACTATCTAGCATATGGTGAACAAGGCGCCGGTCAAGCCATACCACCTTTTTCAGCATTGATATTTGATGTAGAACTCATAAAGGTTGGTTCTTAGATGTTTAATTAAATTTTAAAAACGTATGGGCTCCTGGCTGAAATCAGAGGTCTTTTTTCTTTTGGGTTAAAATATCGGCTACTTATAAGCAGGGGTAAGATTTAATGCATATTTTTGACTGATCAGGATATTCCTAGGATCAACATCATGCGAATAGATATCATAGCAGTACTTCCACATTTTTTCAATAGTGTATTTGATAATGCAATCTATCGCAGGGCAATGGATAAAAATATATTTCAAGTACAAGTACATGACCTTAGGCTGTTCGGCATGGGTACCTATAAACAGATCGATGATTACGCTTATGGTGGAGGTGCAGGTATGGTACTGATGCCGGAACCCATAGCTCAATGTATCGAAAGCTTAACTTCACAATATACTTACGACGAAATCATCTACCTCACACCAGATGGAGATGTCTTCCATCAAGGTATGGCTAATCAACTTTCCTTAAAACGGAATCTTCTGATGGTCTGTGGCCACTATAAGGGGATCGATCAGCGGATACGCGATAAATATATCACGCGAGAGATCTCTATTGGAGACTATGTTTTATCTGGCGGTGAGATTGCAGCTACCGTATTGACAGACGCTATCCTTCGCTTGCTACCGGGAGTCATGGGTGATGAATCATCCGCATTATCCGATTCACATCAGGATGGATTATTAGCGCCTCCTGTCTATACCAGACCTGCTGATTTTCAGGGTTTAAAAGTGCCCGATATCTTATTGAGTGGAAATGATAAGAAGATAGAGGAATGGAAACATGAGATGGCGATAGAAAGGACGAAAACGAGGAGAAAAGATTTGTGGGAGGGTAAGGAATAAAAAATTAGTATTCAACTGTAACCTGTGACAAGATCTAGTATTGTAAATCGACAATTTGAAAAAACGAATTTTTCGTTGATCGGGATTGAAGTTGGTGACTATGATCAATGCATTTTTTTAGGCTGTGATTTTTCAGAAGTGGATCTTTCCTTAATTAATTTTTACGATTGCTCATTCTTTGGATGTAATCTTAGTATGGCCAAGCTAGCCAAGAATACACTCCAGGATGTAAAATTTAAAGATTGCAAACTATTGGGCTTACACTTTGAAACCTGCAATGAAATAATGTTTTCGGTAAGCTTCGAACAGTGTATCCTGAATTTGGCTTGCTTTTACAGATTGAAGATGAAGAAAACCAGGTTTGTAGAATGTAGTTTGATGGAAGTCGATTTTACAGAAGCGGATCTCCATGGAGGCGTATTTGATCATTGTGATTTGCTGGGAGCCCGATTTGAAAATACCAATCTGGAAAAAGTAGACTTTCGCACTGCAAAGAATTATACCATAGATCCTGAAGGTAATCGGATCCATAAAGCTAGGTTTTCGAAAGACGGAGTGATGGGATTATTGTATAGATGGGATATTGATGTGGAGTGAATTTGAGAAGGATGGTCAAAAGATTTGCTGTAATTATAAAAAGGCTTGAACCATTGAGATTGGTTTCGATGAAGGACTCCACCCGGTGAGAGTTTTTTTGACTTAATGGCTCAAATCCATATCTTTGAATAAAAAAACTGATGCCAATCCTCGATCAAAAAATTGCAAAAATGCAACAGGAATTGTTTGAAACCTTTAAACATTTATCTGATGAAAACCAATTGACTGAAGTAAAATCGTTATTAAATTTTTATTTTAAAGATAAATTGGATAAAGCTATTTCAAAAGCTGAGCTTGAAAATAATTACACGAATCAAATATATCAGCGATGGCTACTTAACAGAAACTAATAATATCAATATTTCATTGAGAGTAGTCTTAGATATGAATTCATCGAAATGAAAATTTGAACGAATTAATCCTGAAAAACTTATCATCATGAATCAAGAAAACAAAACAATGGCCCCTACCATGGCTCCCACCATGGTTCCTAAAAACAATCATTTGGATATTCCAGGCAATCCATCGACTGCTACCAGCAGTAAGTTAGCCCTCAATGATCGAAGTAATGGCAGACCACTAAAAGTATTAACTGAAGAAGACTGGGCTTTCTGGAAGCATAATGGTTATGTAGTTATAAAACATGCAGTACCTCGGGAACAGGCTTTAGCTACTGCTCGCTTTATCTGGGAATTTGAAGCCAAAGACCCTAATGATAAATCGACCTGGTATACGGCTCCTCGAGCAGAGATGAAAATGAAAGAACTTACGAACACCGGCATGGTGGAAGTATATAATAATCAATTTTTATGGAACAACCGTCAAGTCCAGCGAGTATATGATGCATTTGTGGACATATGGGGTACTGAGAAGCTGTGGGTGACCATTGATAGAGCTAACCTTAATTTTCCATTGCGTCCAGGATTTGAATATAAAGCCTTTATCCATTGGGACTATGACCCTGAAACCCGACCTCAAAATGTACAAGGCGTATTGGCACTAGCAGATCAGACAGATGAAAATATGGGTGGTTTCCAATGTATACCGGAACTGTATAGAAATTATGATACCTGGAAATTGACACAACCTGATGATCGAGATCGATTCAAACCGGATATCACTGAATTCAAAGACAAGCTCGTAAAAGTAAAACTTGAAGCTGGGGATTTATTGATTTTTAATAGTACAACTCCACACGGTATTCGGGCAAACAATTCTGAAGATAAAGTACGCATTGCCCAATATATATCTATGATGCCAGCTGAAGAAGATAATGAGGCCTTGGTTGAATGGCGAATAAATTCATGGCGTGATCGAATTGCTCCTGAAGGTTATGCTTTCCCAGGAGATCCTCGAAATTGGGAACAAACCAAGTACTCCTCCGCCGAATTATCAGATCTAGGTAAAAAACTTTTAGGGCTAGATCGGTGGTGAGCAATATTATTTAGAAACATGAATGTAGCATTGAATAATGGGGAGGGGATGCCTCTGCTTGGATTGGGTTGTTGGGATATGTGGGGTAAAGATGCTCAAATGGCTGTCGAAGCTGCTCTAAGTATAGGTTATCGATTGATAGATACTGCATCGATGTATACTAATGAATTTGAAGTTGGGCAAGGCGTTCAGCAATCGAGAATTGCTCGCAAGGAAATATTTATCACTACTAAAGTCGATAATG
>JAYSTG010000469.1:0-8930 GCA_043719965.1 Saprospiraceae bacterium
ATCCAAAATCCTTACCTAAAAAATTTAAACCAACTAATCGTCCAACCAAACTTCCTTTGCACAGCAAACCAAACCAAAAGGTCGAAGTAAAAGCAAAAACAAGCCCTTCTCCTCCCGGCATCTCTAGTCCTACTCCTGCTCATGTGGTGTTGCCCCAAATAGATTCTACCATACGTAAAGTGGAATACATGGAGCTTAAAAAAGAAGAAGTACTAAGTTCTAAAACCGCCCAAACAAGGGTCGAAATTGTATCGAAAGATGGACTTAAGTCTGGTGCATTGCTAAATTATCAGGAGAAAGCTATTCTTGAAGAATTGTCCGGGAACAAACTATATCTGCCTCGCGTATCTGGCAAGTCAGACTACCTTGACAAAAAAGAAGTTTTAAGTATTCGTTCCAGCGTAATTCTTTATTCCAATTCAAATAAAGAAGAAGCACGACAATTACAAAACCTTCTGGCCCGGAAATTGAATATTAAAATTGAAATGCGGCCATCCTATTCATTATCCGAAAATTATTTAATCATTTACCTCGTGGATGAACAGCGAAACAACATCAATACGGAGTATAATTATTCGAGAGAACAACCTACATTACTTCTAAAATCTAAAACTACTAAGGAAAACATTCCAATAAAGAAAAATTAATGAACGGAGGTCCGTGCTGCAAGCGGTTGAATAGAAAACGTATATATTGAAATAAATCAGCACTAAAAAGTTTTATTCAATAACTCGGCAAACTGTTTTCGAGATATTTTTTTTGGCATCAATGGCAACAGCAATCTTCCTCGCCAATAACATATTCCTCTTTGTCTTACTGTACTCGATTGGATTCCTTTTTTGAAATAATTTTTTTAATGACTTGGCAGCTGTATGCACTCACTTTTTTTTCATAATATTAAAGTTTTTTCGTAAAATTTAAGATTGCCTTCTAATTTGTTTTTGTCTGAAAGTACAAGGACCTCAGATAGGAGTGATTTGTAAATAAGTTTTGAAATTTCTCTTAATAAATAATTTTCACTTTTAAGTTTTGGATTTTCTTGCAATGATCTGACTCTCTTGAAGCCTCCAACTCCTAAAACTATAAAGACATTATAAAATCTTATGTGGTTCAGCCCCCTATTAATCGGACAATTTTACAAGGGATATTGAATAATGATTAATACTCGTTAATTTTGATTGTGCAAGATGCGTAATTGAAGGTAGACGGGTAAAGGCCATATTTCTTTAAAGTAACCTTTACTCCTACTTTACCGAATTCTTTTAAAATATTGATTTTTTCAGCTTTTTAGTCCGAGTCAATCAATTTTAGGTAATGCGTAAATAACAAAATATCCATACATATTTACTTCATAGCCCACCTTAAAAATATAACCTGACCTTACTGCGACATCAAAGGTCAGCCCTTTAAATACCTGCACATCTATATTTGAATCTAAAGCGCGTTCGTACTCCCGTATTATTTTCCAGTCGTCTACACTATCCCCCTGATGATTGATGGATACAGGACTATAAGCTGAATTGAACGTACCGTACACAATCCATTGCAGTGGAACAAAACCAAATTGACTGTTCGTGCCATTCATAGGCAGTGGTGGCAATAGGGCACCAATTCTGTTCGTTAATTTCAGCATTGCCATTAAACCTACATCTATATTAATACTATCTCGTAACCATTCCTCACTACCTCCATAAAAGACCGGAGGCATGGTAGCAATGCCAGATAATGAGATCTTAAAGTTAAGTGGAGCTGGTGAATTGAACCGTGGTTCGGGTAAAACCATAAAATGTTTTGATTGTACTGTTTCAATGAAAATCATTTCTTGTAATTATTATTTGATTTAATAAATCGCAGAATCCAATACTTCGCCTACTAGAGGCATGACTCACCAATGCACCGACATTTATAAAATGGCTTCTCCATCTTTATAATATCAGGAAACTGATGTCCATCAGTGGTCACGGGCCAGGACTGTCATTAGATGGATCGGGCTGCCGAAAGTTATAAAATTTTGAAGGATCAACCGTAACAGAAATTGCATATAAACTTATCGTGCAATAATGTTTGGCGAAAATCGCAAACACTTTCAATAGATTCTGAATTTCGTTTTTTAAAGAAGTGAATAGGCTTTTAAATATTTCCATAGTCATAATAAATAGATATACATGGTATACCTTATAATCTCTTCCTTGATCCTACTTTCGTAGTTTGATCGTTTTTTGTTCACTTAGAGTGTGCCAAATAATGGTCTTCTTTATCTGTCATCACCTTTTTTTTTCGCTTTGATGTATCATCATATCCACACAGGTGCAATAGGCTGTGGATCATCACCCGCTTCAACTCCTGATCGAGCGACACTCCGAATTGGACTGCATGATCTTTTATCCGATCGATGCTGATGTATATTTCTCCAACTATAGGGTCGTAGGAATAAGGGAATGTAAGGACATCTGTATAATAATCGTGGGCTAAGGATTGTCCATTGATCACCAACAGCTCATTATCCGTCACAAAAACATAATCAATGTTTTGTATTTTTTTCTTTTCGGTTTTTGCCGCTTTTTTTAACCAAGCTTTTACATTGCTAGAGGCGGAAATCCGAAATGCAGGGTATCGGTAATGGAATCTGATCATTGATTATGGGATTAATCTACAAACTTAGTTAGTTTTTTTAAAAATACGGTCACACCCATCGGCACAACTCTTGATCCAGACTTCTTTTGAGATTCAGTTGTCCAGCTATTTCTTTTGGTGATAAATTAAATTGGAATTTCAAAATTATGTACATAAATCTGTGCAAATTTATGTACATTTACAACTATGTTAATAGCTACTTTATCCGACTTTCGAAAAGATATTAAAAAATATTTTGATTCCATCGCCGAGAATGATGACACCTTAATCATCAATAGAGGAAATAATAAAGGAGTGGTCATAATCTCTTTGGAAGAGTATAATTCACTTCAAGCTACTCAACTTGAGCTGTCCTCTAAAAAAAATGAAAAAAGATTGGATTCTGCAATTTCAAAATTAAGATCCGGCAAAGGTATTCATAAGAAATTGTTGAGCTAAAATGAACTACATCTTTACCGATGAATCATGGGAAGATTATATGTACTGGCAGAAAACCAATAAAAAAATTCTGCAACGGATCAATATTTTATTGAAGGATATTTCCAGAACCCCACATTCTGGCATTGGTAAACCAGAATCACTCAGATTTAAATACAAGGGCTATTGGTCCAGGCGGATTGATGACGAACATCGATTGATCTACCAAGTCAGGGATAATGATATATATGTTGCTAAATGTAGATTTCATTACGATTAAAGAGCATATTGGTTCCGATAAAGACTGCTTATGGATAGCAAGCAGATCATCATCCAATACAAATAAGTAATCAATGGATTTAAACCCTTTTCAATCAATTTATTATTTCTATTCTATCGATGTAGATATTGACCATTTTATTTTGTCTATTAATCGTTCTACTTCAGGCCAAACAGAAGACATTAAATCAAAAAATGACTTCATTCTTAAATTGCCAAACTTAACATGAATTACCTTTGGAGGTGCATCATTTAATGAATAGTTTATTTGAAAAATCTGCATCCTTAGAAACTATGATCAATTGATTTTGCTTAGCATAATTCCAAATTAGCTCATCTGACCATTTGTCATTCAAATCTTTAACAAATATATAATCTGGATTATTCCAAATACCAAGATAGTATGGCAGATTAACATCTATGAGATATTTAGCCAAGTACTAATTGTCAATCCAAATTAAGAATTGAATATTGATGACTCATCAATTGGGCTGCGAATTGTAGACAAGCATGAATGTCTTGTTGCTCTAGTGATGGATATTGTTTTAAAACTTCCTCATTCGATTCACCAGCGCTTAAAAACTCCAAAATAGTTTGGACGGCGATTCGTTTACCTCTAATAGTTGACTTTCCGTTGCAGATCGAGGGATCAATGGTAATACGGTCCATAATTTTGCTCGATGAAATCATTTCACAAAGTTAATTCATTTGATGCAAGCCTAACATTTTTTAATTATTGGATAGCGATGTTGCGACTTATGGAAGCCTTCTTCAAGTTAAAAATCAAAACACAGCTTGACTGTACAACCATTATCCACATAAAAGACGCGATCACACAGTTGTTTGATCAGAAAGATACCCCTGCCTCCTGTATTGGCTACGTTTTCAGGCAAGGTAGGATCTTTGACGGATTCTGGATCGAAACCACACCCTTCATCACGTACGATTAAGGTCAGCCCTTGTGGATTTTCTTCCAAGTGAACATGTACACATTTGCATGCATCACAATGGTTGCCATGGATGATGGCATTATTGACAGCTTCAGTAAGGCTGATTAGAATATTAGGGTATTTATCTTCAGAGATATTAAAATTAGTAGAAAGGTAATTCACCAGTTGCTCGATTTCTGCAATACTGCTCGGTGAAGATGGAAACCGCCAATAACTAGGTGTCAAGTTCGGCGATTCCAACTTACTTATTATTTGTATTTCCATGTTCGGTACGGAGAGACTTCATATACTCTTCGACCAGGGATCGATAATAAGGTTTGACATCGGGGGAGACTGTCTTGTACAGATCGATCTCTGCTTCGCGTTTTTTTAGATACTCCTGTAAAGAGGGAGGCAATTTTCGTTCCAATTCTTGCGCAGTTTCTGATTTTCTTTTTTGATCTTGCTTTCTTTCGCGTTCTGCATGCTCTGCTTCGAGTAATCTGGTAAGAATTTCATTTTGCCGCTGCATCATTTCATTCGTCAGTTTTTTATTTACCAGTTCGGTTTCTATTTTATCCATTCCTTCGATGATCTGTTGCAGGTCTTGAGTTTTTTCACCGCGTTGTTGTCTTTCTTTTTGCAACTCGCGCATGGCTTCTCGCAAAGCAGCCTGACGCGCTGCAGCTTTTGCAAACTCTTTACTGCCAGCACCATTGCCTTTTTCCATACCTTTTTTCATTTGCTCCAGTTGCTCCTTCATGCCCTTTTGGCCTTCTGTGATTTTATCCATAGGCTTTTGGCCTTCACCTTTCCCTGATTTTTTGGGGTTGGCACAGGCAGCGCCCGACATTTGTTGTTGCATATTTTCCATGGACTCATTGAGCATCAGGGCAAGGTCATTGACATTTTTCATCGTGCGTTGCTGATGATCTCCAGCCTTAGGTTTATTGCGTTCTTCCAGTTCAGTGATTGCACTGGACATCTGAGTATTGATCTCCGTCACTTTTTCAGTCACGAAAGCTTCTAATTGAATGACGCGTTTACTGAGTTCTTGCAAGCTGTCTTCGATCAATTTAAAATCATCTTTGAGTTTAAACTGTTGCTGCATAAGTTCATTGTAGCGAGGTGTATTGACCAAAGTACTTCCTACTTCTTTGATGACACTTTCTTGATCAAAAGATAGATTTACGAGGTTTTCTAGTAGTTGCCTCAGTGCTTTCATATCTTCCTCTGCTTGCTCTTGTTCTTGTTGCTGTTGTTGATTTTCCATAGCCTGAGCCATGTCTTTCATTTTGTTAGCAGCGCTTTTTTGCGATTTGGAAGCTTTACTGTTTTGTTTTTGCTCCATTTGTTTGGAGCTGTTATTCATATCTTTTTTGATGTCTTCCATTTTTTCCTGTGGCTCACCCAATTGTTTTGGCCTTTGCAGCTCTTTGTTTTTCTCTTCGAGTTTCTTCATCTCCTCCTGGAGCTTTTTCATTTGTTCATTAAGCTTTTCTTGTTCTTTTTGAAGCTCTTCTTGTGACTTAGACTCTGTTTTCTTTTGGTCTTCGTTCTTTTGATCGTTGGCTTGATCTTCCGCTTTTTGTTGATCATCTTTCTTTTGCTGATCTTTGCTTTCATCTTCAGATTTTTGATCTTGGGATTCGGTTTTTTGATCTGGATCTTTTTGTTGAGTTTCTTCGCTCAGTTGCTCCTGTTTCTCAGCCATTTCTCTAAGTTTGTCAATGGTCTGTTGGATCTCATGCTCGACTTCTAGGTTTTTGAAAAGTTCCATCATACGGTCGAGTTCTTTCTCCATTTCTTTACTTTCCATTTTCATCTCATCCATCATGGGAAGGGTCTGATCCTTTTCCATTTGTTGAAGTAGTTCCTGGATTTTCTCCATGAGTTCCTTCATCTTAGGGTCTTGTAATTCCTCGAACATTTTTTCAATTTGTTCTTGTTTTTCCATGATGCGTTCACTTGTCTTTTCAAACCGTTCTTGGTTTTTCAGGTTCTCCTGAAATTTCTTTTTAGCATCTTCTATTTGTTTCTGGATTTCTTTTTGTTTTTCCAACAGTTTTTCCAGCTCTTTTTTGTCTTGCCAGTTCGCTTTTTTCTCTTGCAGCATTTTTTCCCGCAATTGATTCATTTCGGCCTGAAGTTTTTTGCTTTGCTCCAAGGCTTCTTTCAGTTGATCCTTAATATCATCATTGTTACTTTTGTTTTTATCCTCCAATTCTTCTTTGGAAGCTAAACGGAAATTGAGCACATTCGATTTAGTAGATTTAGCGCCATGGATGCCATCATTATCAAACAATTCAAAATAATAACTGAGTTGATCGCCGGGTTTTAAATCGATCTCTTTGGTATCCCATTGATATTGATAAGTAGTTTTATTCGTAGTGCTTATAGGAATCGTAATAGGTGTATTAGTTTTTTGTTTTCCATCTTCTTGAATAATGGTATAATTGAAAGTGAGTTTGGAGAGTCCATAATCATCCGATCCATTACCTGCAAAATACATCAACCTCGAATCCACAGCGCTATCTACAAATTGCTCTACTTGAATCGTGGGATATTGATCTGCTATGACTCGCAAAGCATAGTTGATAGAGTCAGGCTCAGGTATCGCTTGATTTGAGATGTATATTTTATAGTTTTCATCTTTGAGGGCCTTATGACTATGGGTGAAATATTGATTGCCTCCTCGATTGACGGTAACAGGGGAATTACCACCAAAGGCCATTTTCACCAGGTCAGTATTTTCAGCATCGATCTGCCAACTCAGTCTCGTACCTTGTGGAATGAGTACATCACCGATATTCTGAATAGTCTCTGACTTACGACCGATATATCCCGGAAAATCCATACGTATTGAAAACTCAGAGAGGTTGGGCTTCCTTAATACTTCCAGTTCATAGGGTTTAGACTTGACTACTCCACTACTCATCGTGAATGCGGTATTCTTCTGGACATTATTAAAAGTGTAGGTATAATGTGTGGCATCTACTTTTGTCATTCGATAAGGGTACTGATCTACATCAATAAAGACTTCATTGGGTACAATGGTACCATCTACTTCCATATTGAGCGTATAATTGCCAAATTGTACGACAGCAGGAGATTCATCTGTGATTTTAAAGTGAAAAGGAGCAGCTTTTTCGAATTCTTCATTGTTCCGAATAATCCTACGTGAACTCTCTTTGATCATACTCGGTGCACCAATGAGTAAGGCTAGGAGAATGAGCAGTGGAGGCAAAGCAAATCGTAAATGTTTTTTATTCTTACTCAGATCAATCGCGTTTTTAAAAGGCACTACTTGGATCCGAGCGCTTTTTTGTTGAATGGAAGCCTCAATCAGTTGAGCTTGGGCTTGATCAGAAGCTTGACTTTTTAATTGAAGAATATTTAATAATCGATCCTTGACATCTGAAAAGTGATCTCCTATGATCCGTGCAGCTTGTTCGTTAGATATCGTCTTACCCAGCTTGAAGTAATGCATCAACGGCAAGGCAACCCAATAAGTTAAAGCACCAATTGCAAAGGCATTGAAAGAATAAAATAAAACCTTTCGGACAGATTTGTTAAAATAAAACTCATGTTCTAAGAGGTTATAGGCCAAAAAGATCAGTAATACGGACCCAGTCGTAAATAACAAGCCGCGGATGACCTGATTGATATAAAACTTACGTATGAATTGATCGAGTTTTGATAACAATAAGCCGTAATTGTCTTGTGCTGACATATACTGATTTTATAGTATTAATAAAATTAGGTTCAAACCGTGCAAGGTACAGTTAAATATAGTAGTAGTCAAGTGGGGGGCCAATGTGGCACCGACAAGGACATAAGCAAAGATTCTCAAAGTATAAAATTGATGGTTTCGCTTAATAGTGATATTTTCCTGATAGTGTCAATTCATGCCCTGTTTTGGCAATACTCTGGTTAATGGCAGGCATTCTACTCACAGAAGTCAGCTTATTTTGTCCAGTTTGCAATTTCAAGGCCTTTGATTCGCCTGAAATGATCTGTATTATTTGTAATTGCGATACCGGCAATCAAGGTATCTGTATGACCAATTTGAATTCCCTTTTTTCGCAGATCCGCCTGAATCACAGCAGCGGCTTTTGCCATACGCATCGTCAATGGAATTACTTTATTTAAAGCAACAAAGTTTTCAAACTTTACTAACTGTTTTCGTGCATCCTTGTACAAAAGTCCATTTAGAATCTCGTAATAAGTAATGATGCTTAAACTGATTCTCCCGTATTCCTTTAAATATTCATCCGCTTTTTCAATGACCTTGGGATTCCCTCGTAAAAACTCCGAAAGAATATCAGTGTCTAGCATCGCCGGTTTCATAGGTCTATATTACGGTCCAAAAGTTGTGTCCTGGTTTTTTTCGTCTGGTTAACAAAGTCAGAATAGTCTTTATTACTCATATTGCCAAATGCCCCGCCAAATGAAAGAATCTTTTTGCGCAAATTTTGGCTTTGCTTATTTTTAGGTGTCAAGGAATGAACAAATTGGAAAACATCTTCTAATCTGTTAACAGGAATGTCCTTCATTTCTTTTAGAATATTATTGATTGTCAACATTTTTATATAAATATTCAACTAAGGTAATGAAAAGTTGCCTCATGATAGTCTAGTTTGTTAAATCAAAGTTTCGCAATACTTACTG
>JAYSTG010000470.1:0-3229 GCA_043719965.1 Saprospiraceae bacterium
CCTTTTCTGATCCAATCAAATTCTGCAAGAAAATGTTGCCGCTTTTCACTCATCGAATTTCCCGTCAAATAAGGACCACCACCTGCAACCAGACGCACAGGATTACCGCAGGTATGAGCATCGATACAAAAAAAACTATGCCGCATTTATTTTGTTTAGAATTTTCATAAATGTCTTAGATTTTATGCAATCCACAGCAGTTTAATTTTAAGAGATATTTTTTCTATCCCGTGGATTCATAGTGCTGGCTTTCCTTCCGCCGTTCAATCGTAGTGGAGTTTAAGTATAAAACTTCTTGAAAACAATGCGGGATAATTTGCAATTTTGCACCCAATTTATTATATATAAAAAATTTATATGTATTATTATTTAAAAGGCAAACTAGCAGCTATTCATCCTACTTACGCAGTAATTGATTGCAATGGTGTCGGCTACCATGTACACATTAGCTT
This sequence comes from Saprospiraceae bacterium, assembly GCA_043719965.1. Lineage (GTDB taxonomy): Bacteria > Bacteroidota > Bacteroidia > Chitinophagales > Saprospiraceae > JADJLQ01. The sequence continues at coordinate 453 of JAYSTG010000470.1, forward strand.
ACATACCTATAGTCAGATCGACAAAACCCAGGAGGTCTCCTTGTACACTTACTTAGCTATAAAAGAAGATGCCCATGTCCTCTATGGATTTGCTCAAATAGAAGAAAAAACACTTTTTCAACTATTGATATCCGTGAGTGGAGTAGGGACTAGTACCGCTCAATTAATACTATCCTCTTTGACCCCAGATGCTATACGTAATGCCATCCTCCGTGAAGACGATCTTTCCTTCAAAGCCATCAAAGGCATCGGTGAAAAGACTGCAAAGCGAATCATACTAGATCTCAAAGACAAAGTCGGTAAAGAAGCTGATGGGAAGAGTGTATCACTTCCAGGCCATATTCATCACAATACTTTACAAGCTGAAGCGTTATCTGCATTGATTGCTTTGGGCTTCCAGCGGCAAAAGAGCCAACAAATCCTCGCCGCGATAGTCCAAAAACAATCTTTTCAGAGCGTGGAAGATCTGATCAAACAGGCATTAAAACAACTTTCCTCATAATTTATGGGGTATCATATTAAAGATGAAATTAATGTGTAACTATTTTTAAATTAGAAAGTTATTTATTAATTTTGCCTTTTATTGTTGTTAACTGATCAACCTCATGTAGTATATTTATCACATTATCTCTACGAGGATAGTATTTATTTATTAGGATGAAGCCAATCGTATGCTGTATCATATGCGCATTTAGTCTCTGGGGACTCAATATCCTCATCGCAGCCCCTCATGAGCTGCCTGATCCCTACCTTAAGGAATATTTAACTTCAAAGCCTGATACTACTCCAGCTCAAAGAATCCGCTTACCTCAGGACAAAAAAGACCCTATCCAACTTAAAGACCCATCTGCGGTTGAAAAAAATATTCAATACGATCCTGAAACCAATAAATACATCCTCACTGAAAAATTAGGCGAAGAAACACTCAATAGCACCTCCATGACTTTTGAGGAATATGTAAAATATAAGAACAAACAATTACAACAAGATTATTTCAATGATTTGTCGGGAATGACTGGAGGTAAAAAAACTTTAGGTAAAGATCCTGTAGATAAAATCGATATTAAAAAAACATTAATCGATCGCCTCTTTGGAGGGAATGTAGTGGATATCAAACCTAGTGGGACTGTCGAGTTTTCACCCGGATTTTATATTCAAAAATTAAAAAACCCTGCTTTAACCATCAGGCAACAAAATCAATTTTACCCAAGTTTTGAACCACTGACTATTCAAGTCAATATGAAAGGAAAAGTGGGTGAAAAAATAAACCTTGATTTTAGCTTTAACCCTAATAATACATTCGACTTTGACAATGTCATGAAGATGACTTATAATAGTGATCAATTCAGTGAAGACGAGATATTGAAAAAGATAGATGTTGGCGATGTAAGCCTACCACTTCGAACTTCATTAATTCAAGGAGCTCAGAAATTATTTGGGGCTAAAGCAGAAATGCAATTTGGCCATCTTCGACTCACTGGTATCGCTTCTCAGATGCGCACGCAGCAGGAAAGGATCAGTCTGCAAGGAGGTGCGCAAATACAGGAATTCGAGATTCAAGCAGATGAATATGATGAAAATCAACATTATTTATTTGGACATTATTTTAGAAACATCTTTGAGCGGTCTATGTTTCGCTTGCCCTATATCAACACATTGGCTAAAATAGATCTTAATAGCATACAGGTATGGGTAAGTCCAGATCCACGGGATATCAATAATTTAAGACAAGTAATTGCCTTTGCGGATTTGGGTGAGTTCGATCGTATGAATAGTATCAATCCTGACTTTTGGCGAATGGGTGTCTCACCAGTGATCGATCCTCAATACAATGAAAAGTTGCCTTCTAATCAGACCAACAAAATCTATAGTGAATTTCTGGCCAATACATCGCTGCGACAAACAGATAAAGTAGTCAGTGGATTACAACGACCTCCTTTTAACTTTTCCATTGGCCGCGATTTTGAAGTATTTAAAGGAGAACTATTGGATCAACGGGAGTATACTGTACATCCTGACCTCGGATATATTTCGTTTAGACGAGTAGTACGCCCTAGTGATATAGTTGCTATATCTTTCAAATATACTTTTAATGGCAAAGCCTATAAAGTAGGAGAGTTTACTCAAGAAGTGGTGCCGGATTCACTCAATGTGATAGTCACTAAACTGATCAAACCAAGATCCAATCGGATCGACATACCCATTTGGGATCTGATGATGAAAAATCATTATTCTCTTCGATCCTATGGTATTGGAGAAGAGGATTTTAAATTGGATGTATTATTTGATGATCCTGGTGCGGGTGAAAAAAGATTTTTGCCAGAAACCGAACTTAAAAGTATTCCTCTACTTAATGTACTTAACCTCGACAAACTCAATAGACAACGTGATCCTATTCCGGATGGTGTATTTGATTACGTGCCAGGATTGACGATCGATCCTCAAAACGGAAGAATGATGTTTCCTGTACTGGAACCCTTCGGCGAAAGTTTAGGAAAAAAGATTTCTGACCCTGACTTACGTAAGAAATATGTATTCCAGCAATTATATGATTCTACGAAGACCCAAGCGCTCAATTTCCCGGAGGCCAATCGATATATCATCAAAGGAGAATATCAATCCTCCAATGGTGGTGAAGTGTCCCTCAACTCTTTTAATGTCCCTCAAGGTTCTGTCAAAGTAAGAGCCGGTGCGCAAGAGTTACGGCCTGATCAATATGAATTGGATGCACAGACAGGACGAGTGAGAGTCACGGATCAAGCCATCATTGCTTCAGG
>JAYSTG010000048.1:0-5737 GCA_043719965.1 Saprospiraceae bacterium
AAAGCTGTAAGTTTCTCCATTGATGAAAAGCTATTAAAGTTTTATAACAGTAACCTGGTGTACGGCACTGAACCCGGCAAATTTGAAGTATTTATAGGATCAAATGCTAGAGATGTCAAAAAAGTGGAGTTTGAATTAAAATTGGATTAAGGCTCTCTCTAATAACCTAATTTTGAATTGAAATTGATTATTTTGAAATTTGATGAGGCGATTTGAAGGAGCTCTACCTGTTGTATTACAAACAATATAGAGCGGCATAGCCGTCCCGATAATTCGGGATCTGTAACTGAAAATCAACGAAGCCAGCCCGACGATTTCGGGTCTGGCGGGTATAATTTCAAAAGAATCAATTAGATTATTTTCAAAAAAATAATCGATCAAACAAAAGTAGGTTATTAGAGAGAGCTTTAATAATAAGCTCATTAATAATAAGCCTTCATGGATTACAAAGTTTACGATGCGCTCATTATTATATTTCTACGAAAAGCCTTGATAAGGCCAAAGCTATTTTGTCCAAAGACCCCTCCGTATTATATGGCATGCATAATGCAATAGTAGCACCTTTCGTTTTCAACAGTTGGTTTCCAGGCAACCTAGCTGGTTATTAGCGTTCTGTTGTATTCATTACTTTTAAAATAATTGTGTAAATATTTAAGTCTGTTCAGTGGCACTTATGTTACCTTTGCGCCAGTATCCAATTGAATCGACTCATATCATTTTTACTTCTTACGAGCCTGGCATTTCGATTGATTGCTCAAGAAGCCAGACCCAATACACCGGAATATCTTATCCATGCCATAGATCAAACCATTACACTAGATGGCAATGAGGAAGATCCAGCATGGCAAAGTATTGACTACAGCACTCCGTATTGGGAGTTTTTTCCTATGGATACGGCGTATAGTCCGCACACCAGTCAATTTAAAATGGCGATTGACAAAAATAATTTATATATCCTAGTCAAATGTCACTCCATAGATAATCACTATGTCACCCCTTCATTGCGTAGAGATTTTAGAGCGGGAGGCAGTGATAATATTACTTTTCTTATAGATCCCAATGGCGATCGCACTACAGCTTATTTTTTTGGAGTCAATCCCTATGGCGTTATGCGCGAAGGATTGCTCTCTAATGGAGGAGCCGATGTCAAAGATTTTACAGTTTCTTGGGATAATAAATGGAATTCTGTATGTAAAATATATGATGGATATTGGATCGCGGAGATCGTCATACCTTTCAAAACTCTCCGATATCGCAAAGAGTTGCGAACCTGGAGAATGAATAGTTACCGATTTGATACTCAAACTCTATCGAGTATGACCTGGTCACATATCCCTCGCAATCAATGGATCTTCGGTCTGGCATTTATGGGTACAATGAGATTTGAGTCAGATCTGCCAGATCCTGGAAGCAATATTTCATTGATACCTTATACGCTGGCAAGTAGAACCCGTGAAGTAAATACTAAATCAATGGCCAATTTAGCTATAGGGGGAGATCTGAAAATCGGTCTTACACCAAGTATGAATCTGGATCTTACAGTCAATCCAGATTTTAGTCAAGTCGAAGTCGATCAACAAGTGACCAACCTTACACGTTTTGAAATTTCATTTCCGGAAACCAGACAATTTTTCCAGGAAAATTCAGATTTATTTTCAAATTTTGGCAATGAAAATATCCGCCCTTTTTTTAGTCGACGCATCGGTATCAGTTTTGATACGTTGACCAATACCAATGTACTCAATACCATTTTAGCAGGGGCTCGTCTTTCCGGTAAACTTACTCCAAAACTCAGGACTGGACTTTTGCACATGACTACTGCCGGAGATATGGTAAACGGATTGCCTTCTTATCACTATTCGATCTTGTCGATGCAGCGACAACTTTTCAGTAGATCCAACCTTTCCTTTCAATTTATCAATAAACAAACTTTCGATAAAAGTTATGCCGGTCAATTGTATGATCAGCACAATCGCGTGGCAGCTATCGAATATAATTTAGCCAGTAGTAATAATGAGTGGAATGGTAAAGCTTTTTATCAACGATCCTTTTCACCTGTGCAAGGTAAAAATCCACAAACTTTTGGTACACAACTTTTATTACTTAAAAAAACCTATCGCATCATCTGGAATCATGAACAAGTCGGTGAAGGCTATGATGCACAGGTGGGTTTTATACCTCGCACGAATTATACTCGTTTACGACCCAATATTGGCTTGGTCTATCTACCAGTCCGTGGACCCGTTGCTTCACACGGACCTTTTATTGAAGCAGATTGGATATGGTCTCCAGGACTAGGCAAAACGGACCGCAACTATGCTATCGGATGGGAAGGTCAGATGCGTAATGTATCCCGATTCGAAGGTACTATCTCTCATAATTATACTTATTTGTTTTCAGACTTTTCACCAGCTGGCATTGGTAGAAAATTATTAAAAGGCACAGATTTCAATTACATCAATTTTAAAGGAATGTATGGTACTGATCGAAGAAAAGCGATATCGTCCGAGTTTATTGCCCAAATCGGCCAATTTTACAACGGGTCTATCTTCAGCCTGACCAGTATGTTTATGATTCGGCATCAACCTTATCTGGCTCTTACCGGTACGTTGAATTACAATAAGATCAATATGCCTGCTCCTTATGCTGATAACGAGATTTGGCTGATCGGCCCCAGAATAGATCTCACGATGACTCGTAATTTTTTTATTACGGGTTTTTTTCAATACCATTCTTTAGCAGATAATATCAATATCAATGCGAGGTTGCAATGGCGCTATGCTCCGGTATCTGATTTTTATATTGTTTATACCGATAACTATTTCCCAGGAAACTTTAATCTCAAAAATCGAGCTCTAGTCGCTAAACTCACCTATTGGTTGAATATGTAATTGATAATTGTGGGTAAGCTGGTTTCAGAATTGTGGTCTAAAAGGGCTAATTTTAACTAAATATCCCCGAAAATTTAAAGTGTAACTATAAAATTAGGCTTAAAATTTAAAGATGAGTTACAAAATTGCATCAATTTTTGGTATATGGCCAATACCCTGAGACCTTGGATTTATCGCCTCAAGAAAAGCAACTGTTTCTTGAAAACTTGAGCCTGGATTATTTGTTTCAGGATATCTTAAAACTCGACAATCAATTAAATACATCAATTATCAGAAATATTTTGAGAGCCCTTGCATTACAACTAGGCTCACAAGTGTCAAATAATAAACTTGCTCAGCTAATCCAGGTTGCTCCTCAAACGATTACAAAATACCTAGACTTACTCGTAAAATGTTTTGTAATTTATTCATTAGAATCTCTAAGTAAAAACCTAAGAAATGAAATTAAAAAAAGCAAAAAATATTTTTTTGTAGATTTAGGATTTCGAAATGCTTTAATTTCAAATTTTTCTTCACTTGAACTTAGAAATGATGTTGAGGCTTTGTGGGAAAATTTTTGTATTTCTGAGCGACTCAAATTAAACAGCCAGAAATACCATAAACCAAAATTGTACTTCTGGCGCACTGATGATCAAGCTGAAATAGATTTGATTGAAGAAATTAATGGCAAATACAATGTTTTTGAGTTTAAATGGAATGTGAAAAGCAAGGCCAAGATACCAGTATCCTTTCTTGAATCTTATCCTATACGAATGCAAAAGATAATTACACCAAGTAATTTTTATGAAATTGCAGAGGATAAAGTTGGCGATACGGAGTAAATCAATTCGTATACCTTGTCTGACCTTACCCACATAATGCCTACCTTTGTTAAACTGCTAATCTAAAAAATTTCAACCTTACCTTCTATTGTCTGTATTCCGAAAATTGGCTGGTGAAACTGCACTGTATGGCCTCAGTAGTATTGTGGCTCGGGTGGTCAATTTTTTATTGGTACCGCTTCACACGTTGGTCTTGAATCGAAGCGATTATGGAGTTGTAGGCCAATTGTATGGATGGGTGGCACTATTATTCGTCTTGTATACTTTTCGATTGGAGGCTGCTTATTTCAGATATGCAACGAACGATAGTAAGAGTACAGCTTATGCGAATAGCAAAGTGTTTACCTTGATATTCGCCCTATCGCTTTCAATAGTGGCTACGATCTGGAGCAGCACTATCGCTGGTTGGCTTCAGGTAGAAGGACAGAGTCATTTAATAAAGTTCGTGGCAGCGATAGTAGCCTTAGATGCTATCTGCGAGTTACCCTTTGCAAAGTTGAGGTTGGAAAAGAGGCCTTTAAAATTTGTTTATATCCGATGTGTCAATGTGGGTATCAATGTATTGTTGAATATTTATTTTTTATTGATCCATCCGGGACATCAATCGGTTGCTTCGGCCGATCTATTGATTTATATATTTATTGCTAACCTGGTCGCCAGTGCGGTGACGCTGGCTTTATTAGCCAAAGAATATCTAGCAGAAGGATTTAAATTCCATACCATCGAATTAAAGAAGATACTTCAATACTCCTGGCCTTTACTGATTGTAGGACTTGCTGCAGTCATCAATGATGCAATGACCAGGCAATTTTTAGGTTGGTGGGCGCCGGGCTCCATGATGGACAAAAAAAATATGATGGGCGAATACAATGCTTGTGTAAAATTTGCAGTATTCATTTCATTATTCATTCAAGCATTTAGATATGCTGCAGAACCTTTTTTTTTCAAACATATGCACACGGCAGATGCTAAATCAGATTACAGCAAGATTACGACATACTTTACCCAGTTCATGATGATCGGATTCGTCGTTATATTATTGTATTTGGATTTTATTAAAAATATTGTCGTCACGAATCCTGATTATTTTAGGGCTATTGGAGTAGTGCCCATTGTATTGATGGCTAATGTATTTTTAGGAATATTTTACAATGTATCCAATTGGTATCGACTTACTGATCGTACTCGCTATGGCATGTATGCCGCGTTGATCGGGGTAGGGCTGACCATTCTATTTAATATCTTATTGGTGCCAAGGTACTCCTATTATGGCACGGCCTGGGCCATGTTGATCTGTTATACTGGAATGGCAGTGGCCACTTATTTATGGGGACAGAAGTATTATCCTGTACCTTTTGATTTTAGAAAAATAACTGGGGTGGTCCTGGGAGGGGTACTTATTTATTTCAGTAGTATCTATTTCGATCGATTTGTAGAAGACTCCTTGTTAATAAGATTTTCAATACATACGTTATTCTTAGCAATCTATCTGATTGTCTTTAATAAAGAGTTATTGAAAACATTTATTCGACCGCTATGGGTTCAAAAAAAAAATAAGTCATAAACATATATCCAGATAATAAGGCAATGTTGTTTTTTTACAATTTTCAAACCTATCATTCAAAATCCACCTAGCTTCGTAAAAAAATGTTGATGTCATGATTGATCGAAGAAATTTTATTTAAAAATTGATGCTGGGATCCGGTGCATATATGATAACTCCTGATTATAATCTTCCTATTTATTCAGAAGAAAAAAAACTTGGTATCGCATTAGTAGGTCTTGGTAATTATGCCATCAATCAATTGGCTCCTGCCTTATTACAAACACAACATTGTAAACTCACGGGCATCATCACCGGTACTCCTTCAAAGGCAGAAAAATGGTCGGTTCAATACAATATTCCCCAAAAGAATATTTACAACTATCAGAATTTTGATACCATTAAAAACAACCCCGATATCGATATTGTATATGTCGTGCTGCCCAATGCCATGCATGCAGAGTATACGATACGGGCAGCTC
>JAYSTG010000471.1:0-3226 GCA_043719965.1 Saprospiraceae bacterium
TTGATTATGGATTCAGAGCAACCAATCCCTGGAGTGGGAGCCATAATATTTCAGTCAAACTTTCTTTATAACCCCGTGACGAAATCATTCTAATTTAAATTCCGGGTTATAGATCAAGCCAATTGGATTACCCCAAGGATCCGCTACCGTCGCGACCATAATTTCACCACCTACATTTTGTGGCGGCTCCACCTCTACTGCCCCTAGATTAATCAAGCGATTAAATTGTAGCGCTATATCTTGAACACCCCAATACACGATCGTATTCGCTGATTTGGATTCGGGTTGATAACCATCGGGATTTAAGCCCAATTCGTAACCTCCAATATTATATCCCACGTAAAATGGTTCATCAAAATACGGCTCTACCATAAATGCCTGAGTGTACCAAGCCTTTGCGGCAACCAGATCCGGTACTCGCTGCCCTAAAGTCCTCAATCCTAACATGGGTGAATTATTCATCAGCATTAATTTTATTTTATTTGTAAAGTAAACCTTCGCTGTTACATCATTTTAAAAGGATCAGATTTATATCAATAGGATAGCTGCCGAATTTTGATCCATAGACAGCTAAACCTCCACCATCCTTTGATTCTAACCTGAGTGCTAAATAACCTTGTTTTATGCTATTTTGCAGAGTAGGTTTGTCTATCGGTACGCGTACCAAATATCCATAGGATCCTGCCTCGCGCAATTTTTTATCCTTCAATTGATGATGCCACGATAAAATGCCCCGATGGTCAGCAGGGTCATCTTCCAATGTCTTTGTCATAACTTTGGTCCCATTGACAGATATCGTCAACTGCGACGGGTTTTTTAATTCATCCGTCATAGGATAGGAATTAGGATTTTTAGAAGGCGACACTTTAGAACCTAACATGTAATCTTGATTGGCATTGAATACTTCACCTCTGTCTTTATCCCATAATTGTTTGGCGGATAATTCCATGACAATGTAACTTGTTTTCGTCTTTATTTTTTTGATGGATTGGTCCAATGGAATATGATATTCAAAATATCCTTTGCCTGCGCCATTGACCTTTAACCCGTTCAACACAGACCATTGTTTTTGAGTCCAGGACTGTTTAACAAATGCATCCGCCTTCACTGAAATGATCGTGGTATTAGGTAGAGGTGTACCTGATTCTATTTCTAAGTGCATAAAATTGCGGTGCAGCGTGTCTCCTAGCTCTGATATAGCATAGATTTTGAGCAAAGCCAATCCATCATGCTCTGGTACTTTGAACTTTATTGGGTCTAATGTTTTTTGCATCCATGCATTGACTTCATAAGATTTAAAGTCGCTGGCAACTCTTTCCGTCGTGCCTGTTTGATTGGTCAACCAAAGTTCATGACGAATATCAATGCGTTTATATTTTATTGCTGGATCATAGATGGACAAATAAACGGGTATGGACACTTCTGTTGAAGCTCTGACAGTCTTAGTGATATCATTACCAGTTGATACGTATACATTACTATGAAAATCGTTTAATGACATACCCTGTACGATTGATTCGACGCCAGTATATTTTTGACTGCGATCAAATCGCCAATAGCCGTTCCATTCATTAATTACATCATGGTGTTCCGTATACAGCCATCCAGCCATTTGGGGATATTTTCTAAATGTATTCATCATTCGATGATAATCATAACTCCAATCCACATCACCAGTACTGCCTTCATAGCCCCATACATTACCACATTCTGAATTGATATTTGGTTGACCTGCTTGAAAAAACCCTTTTTCAAAGTGATATGGGCTACCCGAATAATTATTTTTTACGATGGTAGCCATATGATCTTCCCAAGCCCATCCTGGCAGATATTCGTGCCAACTATAAATATCAGTCTCTGTGTGGCCTCGACCACAACAGATGGAGTTGTCTTCGACCAATCGTGTCGGATCTAATGATTTAGTGAGATAATACATCGAGGCTACCCATTGCTGCGTTTTAGGTAAGTATTCACTAGTAGTTTTACCTTCCTTAGTTATTTTACTGGTCAAACCCCAAGTTTCATTAAAAACTATCCAGGAAAATATCGATGGATGATTAAAATCGCGTTTTATCATCTCACGAAGGGTTGTTTCAGATTCCTGTTGCATCATCGCATCCGGCTCACCCCAGCTGTTAGGCAGATCTGCCATAACCAATAAGCCCAACTTGTCAGCCCAATAAAGTTTGCGAGGTATGTCAGGCTTAATATGTGTGCGTATACCATTCAACCCAATCGATTTAGATCGTTGGATTTCTTCTCTAATGAAGGTATCACTAGGAAAAGTATATAATCCATCCGGATGATAGGACTGATCCAAGGCCAATTGCAAATATATCGGCTGATTGTTTAATGCGATATAAGGGATCTCTGTATTTGGTAATTTCATTACTGAGATTTTACGCATTCCAAAATAGGACATCACCTTGTCATCTAAAGTCTCGACCGTCAAAGTATATAAATATGGATCTGCCAGTGTCCATCGTTTTGCATTTGGTAGTTCAAACTCTAATTCCACATCTGATTTATATGCGATAGACGATGCCTTCTTGCTAATTGGACCTTCCGGAGTATGTATGGTGACCTGGACGGTTTGACTCGGTTGATTTGGATCTATATCGACTTTGACAGTAACTTTATTTTTATCTATATCAGGTAGACATCGGATGGCATCTATTTCTTGCTGACCTCGGGATTCAAGATAGGCTGTTTGCCAGATACCCCGTGCATTGCCATAGCCTTGTTTGCCATACAATGTAAAGGGTCGTCTTTTATCGTCGACTTTGATGGTCAAGTTATGTGGTGCGTCTGGAATCGCAGCTATGTTTAATTCAAATGAAAAAGGCATATATCCACCTTGATGTTTCCCAATCAGTCTACCATTGAGCCAAACCGTAGTCTCCCAATCTGAAGCGCCAATGGTCAGGAATATCTTTTTTTTCAAATCCCACCCTTTTGGCACTCTAAAAGTCTTTCTATACCATGCTATATCTGCTTCATCTTTCACACCTGAAAGGACAGATCCCCATGGGAAAGGAACAGTTATTTTTTTTGAATATTTTTTCTCAACTTGAAACCATTTCTCAGAAACTCCTTGGTCAGATGAATCAAATTCAAACTCCCAAGCTCCATTTAAATTTAGCCAATCGGGGCGCTCAAAATCTGGTCTTGGGTGTTCCGCGAGCGGAATGATTTGTCCCAAAGCCGTAGAAGTGATCAGCAGAAG
>JAYSTG010000472.1:0-3223 GCA_043719965.1 Saprospiraceae bacterium
TTGGAGATATATTTAACTAAAAAGGAGGTACTACTCCAGGATCAACGCGACCTGAAAATAATTATTTACTGCTCCAATCAATCTGGTCTTCACATAATAAGAATCACAAAAAAGTTTGAACGCTAAAAACTCGTGGTTGGGAACATTAAATTCATCAAACATCAGCACATCTCCTTTTTTTAAATAAGGAGCCAAACTAGTCAATGCAAATAAAGTAGAAGAAAACAAGTCTGCATCAAGGTGGACAATCTTTCTGCGACCATTATTCAGATTGATTTCTTTTAAAAAAAAGGGTTGACTTTCCTGGAAAAGGCCTTTATAAAATTTCACTCGATGATCCTTGAGGTCTGGAATACCGGCAGCCATATCTCCTTTGTCAAATTGGCCCCAATTTTCAGGCAAGCCTTCAAAAGTATCAAATCCAAAGTATCGATTATCCGGATGCAATGTATGCTCAATCCACCATCTAAAAGAGTGTCCACCACTGACACCATATTCCAAATAATCAAATACCTCCTGGTGGAGATTTAGACTATCAATCACATGCTGATACAAGTCAAGGCGTCGTGCGTAGTCTCTTTTAAGGCTAAAAAAATCATTGAAGGTACAGTTCTTATCCTGAGCAAAAATCCAACGGGATAAGCTGATCGTATTAGCACCTAGGAATAAAGGATTCCTTAGCCAACCTAGCCAGCGATGAGGCCTTGATACAATAGTTAGCCCTTTAAGAAAAGCATTGATCTTTACTTTGGTATAATTCATGCAGTGAGTAGATTCGATTTAATTGAAGCAACAAAGCCTTATCATCAATATTAATAATTACCTCTTAGAGTTTGATTCTATTTTAAAAAGTTACAGGCAACATAAATGTAACTGGAACATTTTTTCCATTGTTTTTACCGGGCAACCAATTAGGCATGAGGTTTATTACTCTTAGGGTTTCCTGTTCGAAATACTCCAATTCGGGTTTAATAACATTTTCTTTTCTAATTACGAGTGGATTTCTTACTGCCCCTTTGGTATCAATGGTGAATTGCATAATAATTTTGCCATGCCAATCCGAATTTGCAGGGTAATCCAAATTTTCATTAAAAAATTTCAAAAGCGCAGGTTCTCCATTTGGAAAAGAGGGCATAGTTTGAGCAAATTTTAAGACCTCCTGGCCATCTATTTTTTCAGATTGAGACCATGATTTGGTAGAACTTAAAAGTAATGTCATAAACATGATCATTACTATACTATTTGACTTCATACTTTTTTTGCTATTATTCAAACACTCATTAACGCTCCTTTCGCCGCATCCAATAACTCCCGCACCTTCTTATTATCTTCTGCCTGAGCATATACTCTCAATACAGGCTCAGTACCTGAAGGTCTCACCATGACCCATTGATCAAAACCAAAAAGAAATTTATAACCATCCATATCTTCCATAGCTTCTATCTTGAATGGTCCGAAAGCAGTAAATGCTTTGTCTTTACAAGCTTGGATGATTGCTTGCTTCTTAGCCTCTTCCAGGTGAAGGTCATCGCGATCGCATTTAAAAGCGCCGATGAGCGAATAGACTTCTTTAATAAGCTCTGTCAAGGACTTCCCAGATTTAGCCATGAACTCTAATATCGTCAAGCCTACCCATACTCCATCGCGCTCTGGAATATGACCTGCCACAGCGATTCCACCGGATTCCTCACCGGCTACTAAAATAGGTGTGGTCAACATGAGTTCACTGATATATTTGAATCCAATCTTAGTCACTATACAGTCTACATTAAAGATATCTGCAAGTTTTTTTACTTTATCGGTGACAGAAAAAGTAATTAATACTTTGCCTTTTTGTTTTTTGTAATGGTGCTGATAATACATTAATAGTAATAGCATATGATGCGAGTCGACAAACTCTCCATTGCCATCTACCATACCTATACGATCAGCATCTCCATCATTGGCTATACCGATCTTGATCGCCGGATCTGATTTTACTTTAGCGATCAGTTCCCCAAGGTTTCGTTCGATAGGTTCAGGCGCTTGACCATGGAAGGAAGGATTGAAATCACTGTGTAAGTGAATAGCTCCTGGAAATAATTTTTTCATGATACGCTGCCCAGCGCCATACATTGCATCAAAGGCAAATGGCATGGCGACAGATTGAATAGCAGGGATGTCAAATGCTGCACGGACCTTGGTTTCATACATGCTCTCAAGATCGACGACTTCGATCTTGCCGACATTCGGTTTCAATACCGGAATATAATCTGGGATCAAATCTTCGATTTCAGCCACTTCACTTGGGATCATAGGCCCACCATAGGATGCTTTAAGTTTATAACCATTATATGTGGGTGGGTTATGACTGGCAGTGATGACTACACCAAGGTCGGCTTTAAGCTCTGCGACTCCAAGAGAGATCATGGGAGTAGATGCATAGTCATGTGAAAGATAAACATGATGGCCTTCACTCGATAATAAGTCTGCAACGACTTTGGCAAACATCACTCCTCCAAATCGAGTATCGTACCCTACGACGGCCTTGGACAAGTTTTTCTTTTTCATCCAAAGAGCGGTGCCCATAGCCACACGGCGCACATTGTCAACGGTGTATTCATCAGCGATAATGGCTCTCCAACCATCTGTACCAAATTTGATCTTCAACATAAGGGGTATGAATTTGATACAAAGAAACGAAAAATAGGAGAAAAGACGAGATATCTAACGGTATTATACTAGGGTTGATTTATAAATACTCAGATACAAGCATGTTTTATAATTATTTATGTAGGTTTTAATTTCAGTGCGGGCAATTCAAAATGGCTTTTTTAACCTTTTCGTGCAGTAGAAGTGCTATTATTTTCAAAGCAGTGGCTATATTGAAAATTTAAAGTAAAATAATTTTATCTCCTATCTTTGATACTTATGTCAAATACGGTTAAAATATTACCCTATTACACTTATTCAGAATATGTCAAGTGGGAGGGCAGATGGGAACTCATCGACGGCATGCCTTATGCAATGAGTCCTGCACCTAATCCGTATCATCAATACTTAGCCAACGAAATAAAGTATGAGTTTACTAAAGCCTTAAAACTTATTAAATGCAAGAAATGTAAAGTCTATGATTTTATCGACATTAAAATCAATGAGGATACTGTAGTGCAGCCGGATGCACTTATTGTGTGTAAGGATATTCACAAGCCTTACTTGGATTTCCCTCCAGCCCTGGTAGTAG
>JAYSTG010000473.1:0-24971 GCA_043719965.1 Saprospiraceae bacterium
AGTCATTAGTCGTAAGTCATTAGTCGTAAGTCATTAGTCGTAAGTCATTAGTCGTAAGTCATTAGTCGTAAGTCATTAGTCGTAAGTCATTAGTTGTAAGTCATTAGTCGTAAGTCGTAAGTGATAAGTCATTAGTTGTAAGTGATAAGTCATTAGTCGTAAGTCTTATTACTTTTACATACGACTTTTGACTTACGACTAATGACTTACAACTAATGACTTATAAAACTACATAGCCATTTCTGATAAAAATTTAAGCCTTACCAATTTTATTTCTTCTATCGTGATATCCTCTTCTTTCAGCACTTGAAATGCTTTCTCAGGGTCATCACTATCTGCTTTCATAAAATAATCGAATATCTCTTCTTGGATAGATTCATCGACATTGTCTTCGAGGTAATAATCTAAGCTAAGCTTGGTACCGGAAGACACGATGATATCCATTTCTTCTATCAATTCATCCAATTTAAACTGATTGGATCTGGCGATATCTTCCAGAGGCATTTTACGATCAATACATTGGATGATTGCTACTTTAGTTTTGGATTTGTCAGCAATTTGTTTGATGATCATTTCATCCGGTCGATCAATTTCATTTTCAATTACATATTTGGCGATCAGTTCAACGAATTTTTTTCCATATCGTTGAGCTTTGCTGGCATTCACTCCATTGATTTTGTTCAAGTCTTCTAAGGTGATAGGGTATTGAGTAGCCATATCCTGCAAAGAAGTGTCTTGGAAGATAACATAGGGTGGAACTTTTAGTTGTCGAGCCATCGATTTTCGTGTATCATCCAACATTTTGAATAACACTTGGTCCAATGCAACTACCCTTGCTTCAGCCTCTTCATCATCTATTTCTCCTGGGGCTTCAAAATTAGTGTTGATCGCTATTTTAATGGAAATAGGCTTAGCAATAAATTTTTTGCCGGCTTCCGTGAGTTTCAATACACCGTACTGCTCTATATCCTTTAAAATCAACCCATGCAGCATACCTTGTCTATATATAGAGTGCCAGAAGACACTTTCTTTTTCATTGCCTTTACCAAACAATTCGTACTCGTCAAAACCGTAATCTTTGATTTCTTTGGTAGCCTTACCTGTGATAAAGTCAACCAATAAACTGACCAAATAATTTTCTTTGGTAGCTTGGATACACTGTAGAGCCAATCTCATTTCATTCTTTACTTCTATCCTTTCTTTTGGATGTCTACAATTGTCACACATTTTATGACAATCTTTTTCGCCAAACTCTTCGCCGAAATAATTTAGTAAGAATACTCTTCGGCAAGCAGCGGTCTCAGAAAATGCTACGACTTCATCGAGCAGATGGGCCCCCATATCTCGTTCAGCAGCATCTTTATCTCTGAGGAACTTCTCCAAAATCAAAATGTCTCTGGCTGAATAAAATGCCACGCATCTTCCATCTAATCCATCACGGCCTGCCCTCCCTGTTTCCTGATAATAATTTTCTATACTCTTAGGTATATCATAGTGAATCACAAAGCGTACATCTGGCTTATCGATACCCATACCGAAGGCAATTGTAGCACAGATCACATCGATTTCCTGCATGAGAAAATCATCTTGGATTTTCGTACGCAATTTACCATCCAATCCGGCATGATATGGCGCTGCTTTGATTCCATTGACCTCCAACGTTTGTGCAAGCTCCTCTGTAGATTTTCTAGATTGTACATAGACTATACCCGAAGCGCCAGGTTGTGTGCGGAAAATTTGAATGATTTCCTTTATGGTTTGAGCTTTGTTTACTTTAGGCCTAATCTCATAATACAGATTCGTTCTATTAAATGATGATTTGAAAATTCCAGGATTAGTCATGTCCAAAGTCTTGACGATATCAGATTGTACTTTGGGCGTAGCAGTAGCCGTAAGTGCCATGACGGGTACGGTATGTCCCAGCTGAACGATCATCTCTCGTATCCGACGATACTCCGGTCTGAAATCATGGCCCCACTCTGATATACAATGCGCTTCGTCTACCGCAATCAATGAAATTTTGACACCTCTCAAAAATTCAAGGTTTTCATCTTTGGTCAATGTCTCAGGCGCTACATATAATAATTTAGTATGTTTATTAACAATTGATTCTTTGACCTGCTTAATTTGAGTTCTTGTTAATGATGAGTTAAGAAAGTGAGCTATCTCATCTCCCTGGCTATAACCACGGATTGCATCGACTTGATTTTTCATCAATGCAATCAAAGGAGATACGATGATCGCCGTGCCTTCCAACATCAATGCCGGTAGCTGATAACAAAGCGATTTGCCTCCACCGGTAGGCATGATTACAAAAGTATCTCTCCCAGACAATACATTTTGAATGATATCTTCTTGAGTACCCTTAAATTGATCAAAGCCAAAAAATTTCTGTAGTTCTTGTTGGAGTTGAGCCGGAGAAACACCAGAACTACTCGGAATGATTGGGGTATTTACAATTTTGGTTTTTTTATTTGATTTTTTTTCTAATGTGACTTCACTCATCGCTCTGTTAATTTACGAGATATATATCAATTGACAAACTTTATTTAATACAAACTTATTTTATGGGTACAAAAAGTACTCCTGCTGACTCCTAATGATTTAGTATTTTGGGGCTTTTTAAAAAGGGAGCCGAAAATACAAATTTTCATGCAATCAAAAAAGTCTGTATTGGAAATTGCTAGAGAATGCCTCGAAATTGAGCGCAATGCTTTAGATTCATTAGCAAATCATTTAGAAAATTCTTTCGAAGAGTGCGTAAAGGACATCTTTTCTCGTCAATCCAGAATTGTATGCTGTGGTATCGGAAAGAGCGCATTGATCGCCCAAAAGATAGTCGCTACGTTGAATTCAACAGGTACTCCCGCTGCTTTTTTGCATGCAGCTGATGCTTTACATGGCGATATTGGAATCCTGACTCCTAATGATTTTGTGTGCTGTTTGTCAAAAAGTGGTGAAACTTCAGAAATCAAGTTGATCATCCCGATTGCAAAAAATATGGGATGTAAGATTATTGCTATCACTGCTAATGAACATTCTTATTTAGCTAAACAAGCTGATTACCTACTTTATACACCAATTGACAAAGAAGCTGATCCTAATAATCTAGCTCCTACGGCCAGCACGGTAGCCCAGATGGCCATGGGTGATGCTTTGGCAATATGTCTTTTACACTTACGAGGTTTTACGCCTACTGATTTTGCTAAGTTCCATCCTGGGGGGTCTTTAGGCAAACAATTATATCTCAAAGTTTCAGATGTATACCCATTACATGGCAAGCCTACTAATTATATAGAGGATAGCCTATCCAATATCATCCTTACGATGTCCAAAAATAGAATGGGTGCTACCGTAATCATCGATGATCAGGAGCAACCTATTGGTATTATTACTGATGGTGATCTTCGACGAATGTTAGAGCATGGAACTCAACTCGATCAAATCAAAACTAAAGATATTATGAATAAAGTTCCAAAAAGTATTGATGCCGATCAATTTGCAATTCATGCCCTTGAGACGATGCGTAGATTAAACGTAAGCCAATTGATCGTCGTTAAAGACAAAAAATATCTAGGAATGATTCATCTCCACGACCTCATAAAAGAAGGTCTGGTAGGATAGATCTTTAAAGCGATGAAGTAGAAAAAGTTATAGAATTTTTAAAAAAAGCAAAGTATGGTTTTCCCTATAGGTGATGATCAAGTCAAAGGTGGCAACAAGCCTATGTTCGCCTATATTTTTATTGCCTTTAATGTATTGGTTTTTATTTTTCAGATTACTTTAGCGCCTATACAATTAGAACATTTCATCATGGAGTATGGTTCTATTCCTGCTGAAATCTCCAAAGGTCAAGATCTTTTCACTTTATTTACTTCAATGTTTTTGCATGGGGGATGGATGCATCTTCTGGGTAATATGATATTCTTATGGGTCTTTGCCGATAATATAGAAGCAGTCATTGGCAATGTCAACTTTATACTATTTTATATCATCGGTGGGTTGGCAGCAGCCTTCGCACATGTGCTTTCAAGTCCTGGCAGTGGGGTTCCGGCAGTAGGGGGCAAGTGGCGCAATCTCTGCAGTTTTAGGTATCTATCTAGTGATGTTTCCTGCATCCAAAATCAAAGTGTTAGTAGTATTTTTCTTCAGATCCTTCTATATGCCTGCTACCCTATTCCTCGGATTTTGGATTATACAACAATTGATCAGTGGCTTCTTTTCACTTGGATCTGCGGCTTCGCAGGCTCAGACGAGCGGTGTAGCTTGGTGGGCACATATTGGCGGCTTTGCTTTTGGAGTAATTGCTGGATTAGTCGCCCGTAGAATGATAGAGCATAAAATACAAAACTCTACTCCCGAGCATAACGAGTTTATTTAAGATTTTAAATTTGCTTGATATTCTTTAAGTTCCTCCCATTTTTCTTGTCGAGCTAATGCACCTTGATACGGCCATGATTGCGTATTGATATGGGTATATCCAGCCTCATTTAATATGGTGTTTAGATAGTTGATATCTGATGTTTCCAACTTATGCCAATCATGGATTCCTACTTCTTGCAGTAGTTTTTCAATCTTGGAGTCTATTCCTTCAATGATCTTTAAATCGTTTCGTTTGATAGCATATCCAAAAATCTTCTTGGTTTCGTGTATGATCTCTGAAGATTGCACAATATTGGATTGATCTGGAGTGCCTGCGGGAGAACTTATGGATGGATTGCTGCTTTCGATAGAGGGTGGTTGAGCCTTTCGTTCGGCTAATAATTTTTCTTTCTCTTTAGACAATTTTTCATACACTTTCCGACACTCATTGATTTCATTTTCCAAATTTACAATCCGTCGACTTGCTGATGAAAGCTCTTGTTCCGTTCTTTTGCTTTTAGCTTTATACCGATTCGTGAGTAGCATTCCCCAAAAATATCCGAGTAAAGCTGGCAACAACCAAGATGCTAATACAGCCCACCAGGGTAAGTCACATAATGAGATATTGTAAGATTGCATAATAGTTATTTAGGTTGTGAAGGAGGAACGATCATCAATTCTACTCTTCGATTTAATTTTCTATTTTCTTCGGTATCATTGGGTGAAATAGGTTCTGTTTCGCCTTTAGAGTTAGTCTTGATTCTGGACCCTTTTATGCCCTTGGACATCAATAAGTTCTTGATGAGTTGAGCTCGTTGTAGTCCCAGATTCATATTATGCTCAGCGGTAGCATCGTCATCGGTATGACCGACTAATAAAATCTCGTCGGCTGTCAACTTTAATTTTTGACTTAGGTAGGTCGCATAATTCACCACCAGTTGGTTATTTAACTGCTCTCTGGAAGCATACTTAAAATAAATCAAGGTCTTGTCGTCCAGTTCTTTGATCTGTTCATTCATAAACACATTCCGATAACGTATAGCACTAAACAAGCTATGGATAACATGAGCAGTATCGTCGATGATACTACTTCTGGTTTTAATTCTGGCGGCATCTAATTTGCCTTGAAGCAATTCTTTTATTTTAGTCGCTCTGATGAGTCCGAGATCGCCAGAAGCCATGACTTGATTTTCTTTTTCGTTATACTCACCTATAATTTCAAGTATTTGACCTTCTCGTAAAGTGTGAACGATAGAATCTAACGTGGCGTTTAAACAGGGCTTTTGAATCGGATCTGGTTTACCCCATCTAAACAAAAGACAGCCAGGGGCTTCAGTGGAAATCAACTTAGTGTCCAAGGCGGGGACAGCAGCTTTTGATTCAGGACGAGAATCAGAATTTTTAACAGGAGCCAAGACTGTTAATGAAGCATCCGATTTACCTTTTGGCGAAGTGCCTGATCCGCTATCATTGCAACACGTATCTCGCTGATTCCAAATCAGAAAATACACCAAACCTAGTGTCACCCATATAAAAAACAGCAATATCCGCATCGTTGACCTTCGATTAATTCAAAAATCGAGCCATATATCTTATTTTTGACAAAATTAAAATCAAGTTGAATCTTCATTTTTATAAATATCACGGAGTAGGTAATGATTTTGTAATCCTGGATAATCGATCTCGAATCTATGATATCCTCAAAGATCAACATACCATTGCCGCACTTTGTCATCGACGGTTTGGCATCAGTGCTGATGGGCTTATGATGATTGAAGAGGACCCTGGGCTTGACTTCAATATGGTCTATTTTAATGCAGATGGGGGCTTGGGCAGCTTATGTGGAAATGGAGGCCGATGTATAGTCGCTCTAGCTCATCGACTTGGGATCATTGGAGATCGTACTACATTTAATGCCGCCGATGGTATTCACGATGCCAAAGTAATAAATCCAGATTATATCGAACTCAAAATGGCCTCTGTACACATCATGAATATGTATGGTAATCATGTAGTATTAGATACAGGCTCACCTCATTATATTCAACTTGTGGAAGAATTACAATCGTTTCCGGTCTATGAAAAAGGGAAAGCCATTCGTTACTCTTCGGAGTATCCTGAAGGTATCAATGTTAATTTTATCGAACCAAATGGAGCAGGTCTATTGATCCGCACTTACGAGCGTGGAGTTGAAGATGAAACATGGGCTTGCGGCACGGGTGCTACTGCGGCAGCTCTTGCCTATGTCGAATTAAAATCAAAATATGATTTGACCGAAATAAGCCTTGAGGCCAAAGGAGGGGTGTTGAAAGTGAAATTTACCAGGTTGGAAGCTGGTCATTTTGAAAATATATGGTTGTGCGGGAGTGCTCAATCTGTTTACGAGGGTTACTATATCATTTAGTTTCCTAAAATGGGTGATTTCCAAGATTCAGACACAAGACATACCTCTAAAATCGTCACTCAAAATTCAATATCCTCTTATTATCTTACATCTTATTAGAAACAAAAACTTATGTCGACCAAAAGAGAATATCTCATTCCATTTATACTAGTTACGAGTTTATTTTTCCTGTGGGCCTTTCTACATAACCTCAATCCTATATTGATTCCTCATCTAAAAAAAGCTTGTCAATTGTCGGACACGCAATCCGCATTAATAGATTCAGCGGTTTATCTGGGGTATTTCTTGATGGCATTGCCCGCAGGATGGTTTATGCATAAATATGGTTACAAAAATGGCATCCTCCTGGGGCTTGGACTGTATGCGATTGGAACTTTGTTTTTTTATCCTGCAGCTGATGCCAGAAGTTATGCTTTGTTTTTGACAGGCTTATTTATCATTGCTAGTGGCGCTACTTTTTTGGAGACTGTCGCCAACCCGTATATCACTAAATTGGGTGATCCTGAAACCTCGGAGCAGCGATTGAATTTTGCGCAATCATTTAATGGTGTGGGAGCGTTTATTGCACCTATTCTAGGAGGCCAAGTGATCCTTTCAGGGATCGAAAACACTCCGGCTCAACTTCAAAGCATGAGTCCAGAACTACTCAATCAGTACTTAAATTTCGAGGCATCGAGTGTAAAAATACCTTACCTCATCATGGCTGCTGTGGTGGTGCTTGTAGGATTGTTTTTTCTTGTATCCAGTATCCCTGAGATCAAAGAAAAGGATAGTGGGGATCAAGCGCACACGTTTTCATTGACGGTCTTGAAACATCCCCATGTATTATGGGCTGTAATAGCACAGTTTTTTTATGTAGGCGCACAAGTTTGTGTAGGAAGTTTCTTTATCCGACTGTCCAAGTATCTTGTTGATATGAATGAAAAAAATGCTGCGAATGTGTTAAGTATAGCAATGCTTGGATTTCTAGTAGGTCGATTTTTTGGCACCTGGTTGATGAAATACGTAGCCCCATCCAGATTATTATCGTTGTATTGCATGATCAATATATTCCTGTTGACTATAGCGATCACGACGAAAGGTCAAGTTGCTGTCTACGCAGTAGCTGCCGTACCATTCTTTATGTCGATTATGTTTCCTACTATATTTGCATTGGGCATTAAAGGGTTAGGTGAGGAATCTAAGATTGCATCATCTTTCCTGGTGATGGCCATATTTGGTGGCGCAATATTCCCACTTTTGATGGGTATGATTTCAGATGCTACCGGTAGCATACAGGTAGCTTATAGTATACCACTTTTATGCTTTCTCGTGGTCTGGTTTTTTGGAAGATATAAGTATAGACCTATCATGGAGTAATAAGTTTTTTGAAATCGACATCACATGATGGGATGGAGTTCATCAAAATCTTTTAGAATCCACTGGATCAAGTATCCCTTCATCAGGATACTTATTCCTTTCGTCATAGGCATATTGGCTACGGATGTCATTCAAGTGCCTTTTATTCTACTTATTATTTTTATCACTGTTTGTTTATTTTTACTGTGGCCATTACATATCATATCTAAACAAAACTGGGCTATTCGCAATGTATTTGGCGGAGTAAGTTTTTTGATTTATACTTTGTTCGGAGTCCTTTGGACCGGTATTCGGGATGAACGTTTATTCCCGAGGCATTATGTGGTACATCCTACTGTGGAACTCGTGACCAAAACGTATTATTTGGAAGAAAAAGATCGTTACTGGGATTGTTATAGTAGGGTCATCTTTCAATTGGATAGTAATGGTAATCATTCATGTAGCGGCAATGTATTACTCAGAATTCCTAAGGCCATGCATATTAAACCTGGCATGCGAGATCTTTATCAAGGCATTTACATGCTTAGGTCTGCAAATCATGCAAGTGCTCCATTCGAGTTTGATTGGAACAAACTTCTGCATTATCGCAATATTCATCACCTTGCCTATGTCGATACTACGAAATTCATCATGCATTCTCATGCTTCTCCTACTCGTATGGAGCGAAGTCGTGAGTACATAGACCTTTTGGTAGATAAGATATTCAACTCTGATAGAGATTATCCGGTAGCTTCTGCCATGCTATTGGGGTTACGAAAAAAAATGGACCCTGAATTATATCGAGCATACTCCGCCACAGGCGCCGTGCACGTGCTGGCTGTATCTGGATTGCATGTCGGTATTATCGCACATATTTTTACTATACTCTTTTCGCTATTGCGATTAAAAAATAAACATGCCCGCATTATACAATTGTCCAGTATACTTTTAATTATTTGGGGCTATACATTTATCACAGGCGCCTCCCCTTCTATTGTGAGGTCATCCGTGATGTTTTCTTTGTTCGCATTGTCCAAACCTTTGCAACGAGATACGGCTCCTTTAAATATCCTAGCCGGGACCGCATTTGTGTTACTCTTGATTCAACCACTTGATATTTACAATATTGGATTTCAACTTTCATTTGGAGCTATGACAGGCATATTCATGCTCTACGAACCTATTAGAAAATTAATAAATCCAACCCATAAAGCAGCTCAGGTTTTATGGAGCATTATCGCCTTGTCATTATCTGCACAGCTCATGATTTATCCTATCGTGGGGTATCACTTTCATCAATTTGCCTTTTATTTTTGGTTGACGAGTTTGATTAGCACTCCTTTTTCTTATTTGATATTGCTTGGAGGCATGGTCGCATTACCTGTTGAAGCAAGTGGTGTTCATTTATTGTATTTTCTTCAATATCCGTTGATATATGGCATCCAATGGATGAATGACATAATAGCCTGGATTTATACCTTACCATTGGGTAAAGTGGCTGGATGGTGGCCTACACCGTCAGAATGTCTGATACTCACAGCATTTACCTGTGCTTTGGCATTCAGCATTATCCATAAAACTTTAAAATCTTTCAAGGCGCCTATAGTCTCTCTAATCATATTTTTTACCATTATGCTATGGGGTGATTCCAAAGATCAATCCAGATCTGAGCTAATAGTAAGTCTCTTTCGTGGATCCCCCAAAGCATTTGTCAAAGAAGGTTCAAATTTGATCATGATATCTTCTGACAGCACTTTCCTCGCTTCCAATTATGTTGAAAAATACAACATCGATAAAGTCCATATTATTCGATTAGATTCAGTTCATCACACATATCGTTCAGAAAACGTTCAGATTAGTAAAAATAAAATCAGAACCAAAAATCAACTATTTCACCTCATCCTTGACCAAAAAGACAATACACATTATTCATCCGGCTTAAATCTGCTCATATTAAATAAGTGGTGGAAACCACGCAACGGTATAGATACCAGCTCAAATCTAAATATTTTTATACCCCTCGGATATGATGAGCATAAGTACGTGGATCTATTTCCAAACGCATCAATTCATACAACCAAAAAATCGTATTTTCAATTCGAATTAACTAAATGAAAAGACTATTTGATTCTTTTTTTACCCATGCACATAAAGAAAGAATTTCTGTTCTGTATCTTTTACTGTTTCTTATAGCACTGGCCTGTACATTTTTTTATCTTCATTTTCGTCCACGATCCACACCTCCCTTTCAAATGGTGTCTATCCGAGATAGTATAGTTCAAAATAATCGCAAGCTTTCCAAATCCAATGATGAAAACTACCAGAGCTTAACATCTTACTCCTATACCCTTTTTGATCCAAACTATATATCAGCAGATGCTTTAATTTCCATGGGTGTACCCAAAAAAGTCGCGCTAAACTGGACGAAATATATTAAGCGCGGTGGTCGATTCAAATCAATCGAAGATCTCTCAAAAATCTATGGCTTGACTCCTAAGGTTCTAGAAATACTGAAGCCTTACTTGGATTTTAAACCAAAACTTATAGAAAAACAAGGGCATGATTCACTTTCTAAAATCAAACTAAATAAAATGTTGACTAAAGTGGATCCCAATAGTGCTCATCAAGATGAATTGGTTGAGATTGGTTTACCACAAAAAATCGCTAAAACCGTGATCAACTATAGATCCAAAGGTGGACGATTCAGTACCACAAGAGATTTATCTAAAATCTATGGGATGAATGATTCGTTAATACAGGTTATCAGTCCCTGGTTGCAGTTTTTGGATTCCAGTAAGTTGATTCCTAATCATGCTTTCACTTTAGATATGAATACTGCTGACACGACGCTGTGGAAAAGACTACCTGGTATAGGATCGACCCTCGCTAAAAGAATTGTAAATTATAGAGATAAGTTAGGAGGCTTTTATTCAATCCATCAATTAAAAGAGGTTTACGGTTTACCGGACAGTATACGAGAAAAAATAAAAATTAATTTGACCCTATCTCCTGTTTATAAAAAAATCCACATCAATCTAGATTCACTCACGCAAGGGTATCATCCGTATTTAGCAAAAAAGGATGCCTTGATCGTAGAAAATTATCGAAAACAGCACGGTCCGTTTAAAACAGGACAAGACCTCTTTAAAATTTTAGCCTTTGATAGTACGTACTGGAATCGAATAATGCCGTATTTGGATTTTAGTAATTCACATTAGTAATTTGTGAGACCATATTCAAGCTACCATCATCGTTTTCATTCTGGGCTTGTTGTATTATTTCTCCTATTTTTGTACTTCAATTCTATTATAACATTTGAAAGAGCTCTGGTCCCTTAATACATATTTTTTGAGATATCGATGGCGATTCCTTGCAGGGATACTCTTCGTATTACTAATGAATTATTTCCGCATTGTCCAACCTCAGATGATCGGCAAAGCCTTGGATTTGGTGGTCGTTGAATTGAAAAACCCTACTTCGCAATCTACAGCCGTTTTGGGGCCCAAATTGATTCAATTTGCATTGATAGTCTTTGGGTGTGCCGTCTTGATGGGGATTTTTATGTATTTTATGCGTCAGTCCATCATCGTCATGTCACGGCTCATTGAGTATGATCTGCGTAAAAACATTTATGACCACTATTCAGCTTTGGACCAAGCATTTTATAGAAAACAAACCACCGGGGATATGATGTCCAGGATCACTGAAGATGTATCCAAGGTACGAATGTATCTCGGCCCGGCTGTGTTATATGCAATAGACCTTGGAGCACTAATCCTATTGGTAGTAGCGAGTATGATTAAAGTGGATGTACAGCTTTCGTTGCTAACGCTATTACCTTTGCCTTTTTTATCCTATTCCATCTATCGTGTCAGTACCATGATCAATAAAAAAAGCACGGTTATTCAACAACAACTTTCGAAACTTACAACTATTGCCCAAGAAGTCTACTCAGGCATTCGAATAGTAAAGTCCTACACCCAGGAGCAGGCAATGTCAGCGATGTTTGGGTCAGAAGCTGATCGATACAAAAACTCTACCTGGGATCTATCTAAAGTCAATGCTATGTTTTTTCCCTTGATCATGTTGCTCACTGGCGTCAGTACCGTGGTCATCGTATGGGCCGGAGCATATCGAGTCCAAGATGGCGCAGTGACGGCAGGAAATATAGCCGAATTCGTTATTTATATCAATATGCTTACCTGGCCGGTGACGGCCATTGGTTGGCTTGCTTCCATTATTCAGCAGGCTGAGGCATCCATGAAGCGGATCAATGAATTTTTGACCACCACTTCTACAGTGGATATCAGCGGAAATTTTGTACCTATTAATATTGCAGGTAAAATAGAGTTCAAAAATGTAAGTTTTGTATATCCCAATACTGGTGTAAAAGCTATCGATAGACTATCGTTTATTGTCGAGCCTGGGTCCAGAATTGCAATCATAGGCCGGACAGCTTCAGGAAAAACCACGATTGCAGAACTATTATTGAGATTATTTGACTTATCAGAAGGTCAGATCCTAATAGATGGCATAGACATCAAAACATATGATATCAACCAATTGCGAAGACGGATCGGATACGTACCCCAAGATCAATTTTTGTTTTCTGAAAGTGTAAAGGACAATATCCGATTTGGAGCCAGTGAGGCCACTGCTGATCAACTCGATCAATACACACGATATGCTGCGGTCTATGATGAGATCGACCGCCTTCCGGAGAAGATGAAAACCATGATCGGGGAACGAGGAGTGACTTTATCTGGTGGACAAAAACAGCGTATTGCCATTGCCAGGGCATTAATTAAAAACCCCGACATTCTGATCTTAGACGATTGTTTGAGTGCTGTAGACACCAAGACTGAAAAAGCTATATTGGAAGCATTCGACGAAGCATTGGCAGACAAAACCACATTATTAATTACCCATAGGATTAGTCATTTGAATGGCTTTTCTAAGATTTTAGTTTTACATAAAGGTCGATTAGCTGAAATGGGCACTCATGAAGAACTCATTGCATTGAAAGGACATTATGCCGACCTACTCGAGCAACAAGCCTGGGAAGAGTCTTCCGAAGAAGAAAAAATTGCCATGTTGTAGTTTCCAAAATTCTGTATATTTGGTAACATAAAACCTAAATATTTAAATGCCGTGGAACCTGAAAATTCAACCCGAAATCCAAGCGTTTACTCTCAAAAAGTAAAAGCAGGCCGTAAAAGAACCTATTTTATTGATGTCATGCAGACACGTGGTAATGATTTTTACATTACCCTGACTGAAAGTACCAGGAGGAACGATGGCATTGGTTACTCCCGACACCAGATCTTCTTATATAAGGAAGATTTCAACCGATTTGCAGAAGCCCTTCTAGATGTTGTCAATCATATAAAAACTGACCTGATGCCAGAATTTGACTATGATCAATTTGCTCATCGAGACCATCTTGACCATGGTGAAGAACAGCATAATGGCAAAGGCAATGAAGATCAAGATCATATAAGCTGGTAAAATTATACTATCAAACAGCGACCGTTGAAATAGACAAGTAACTGTTTTTTTTAACACCTAATTAACTCTGTGCTGCGCTGTTCTATTTGTAAACCTGGCACGAGTGTTGTATATTTGACATCGGAAATAAAACAATGAAATCTATTTTAGCGATCTTTTGTGCATGTTGCTGTTGTTGCTGTAAAGCTACAGGCTGCTGACTTTAGAAGTAAAAAGATATCATTAAAAACATATCAAAAAGCCTTCTGGTCAGCTATGGCAGAAGGCTTTTTGATTTTACGACCATTCGATTTAAAAATGAAAAAAATAAAATACATCAACACTATAAAGGAGGCAGTCACTGGCTGTGCTTGTGCGTATTATTGTTGTCATACCGATGTGTCGAAGGGTCTATCTATTTAATAAAAAATATAATTAATTTCAAAAAAGCCTTTCGACTTAAAACCTCGAAAGGCTTTTTTGATTATAAGCATAAATTGAACAATGAGTAATGTCGTCATAGAAACAAAAAAAGAATTGATCGAGTCAGTTGAATCACTAGGCCGATGGGTAGGAGAGACCCCCCTCTACCCTCTTCACAGTTTTTCCACCGAGACTGTAAAAATCTATGCCAAACTGGAATGGCAACAGCTAGGCGGTAGTGTAAAAACTCGCCCTGCATATAACATGATCAAACAAGCTATTTTAACCGGGGAATTGCAGGAGCACCATACTATCCTGGATGCCACGAGTGGTAATACAGGCATAGCACTTGCTACTTTTGCTGCCAGCTTAGGCTTAAAAATCAAACTCGTGCTTCCTGAGAATGCTTCTAAAATGAGGCAATCTATATTAAAAAAATTAGGTGTGAATCTTGTCCTTAGTTCTCCATATGGAGGTACAGATGAATCCAGACAAGTTGCCAGTGAGATCTTTGAAAAAATGGATGAGCCTTATTTTTATATAGACCAATACAACAACCCAAACAATTGGAAAGCTCATTTTAATAGCACTGGACCCGAAATCTGGCGACAATCCGCCGGAGCTATTTCTCATTTTGTGGCAGGCTTAGGTACTACCGGTTCATTTACGGGTTCTAGCCGCAGGCTAAAACAGTATAACCCCGCTATTCAATGTATTGCTCTTCAACCTGATGGTCCTTTACATGGCTTAGAAGGTTGGAAACACCTGGAGACGGCAGAAATCCCTGGAATATATGATGCTCGTGTGCCAGATAAAATCCTTGAAGTATCCTCTTACGATGCGTTTAAAATGATTGACCTGGTAGCTAAAAAAGAAGGCTTATTAATCAGTCCTTCGGCAGCGGCTAATTTAGTCGGCGCTTTAGAAATAGCAAAACAAACAGATCGAGGGCATATCGTTACTCTTTTTGCAGATGATGCTTCTAAATACCAGGAAATTTACAAATAATGCAGATCAAAATATCTCCCATGGCATTAAAGCAAGTGCATGAAATTGCGGAAAGGACTTATCCCTTTGAGTGCTGTGGATTTTTATATGGTCAAATCTTAAATCAAGAAATTCACGTTACTATTATCACAGAAGTAATCAATGACAGCGAAGAAAACAAAAAAGTACATTATACCATTCCCCCAAAACAATTCATGAAAGCAGAGCGCTATGCATTAGACCAAAATATTTCACTTATTGGTGTCTTTCATTCACACCCTGATCACCCACCCAAACCATCGTCCAGAGACCTGGCTGATGCCCTTCCAGAGTTATCTTACTTCATCACCAGTGTGTATGAAGGTGAGGCCATGGATACCCGATCATTCAGGCTTTCAGAAGCTCGAAATTTTATAGAAGAACCCATTGAAATCAACTATCCTTTAAAATAATAAATTAATCAAAACACATTTATATCATCATGGCAAAAATCATTATCCCCACTCCATTACGAAAATTTACTTCCAATCAGGCTGCTGTAGCGGTCAAATCTGGAACCGTGTTGGAATCCATTAAAGATCTTACCACCCAATTTCCAGAACTGGATAAACATTTATTTAATGAACAGCAGGAGCTTAGAGGATTCGTACGAATCTTCCTGGGCGAAGACGATATAGAAGATCTTCAAGGTAATTCCACTACCGTAAGCCAAGGCGACACTATTTCTATCATCCCCGCTATTGCTGGCGGCAAACATTAAAATCAATAGGATATGATCGAAGATGTAAAATTCAGTCCAGAAGAATTAGCTCGGTATAGTCGGCATCTGATCTTACCGGAGTTTAATATCGAGGGTCAGAAAAAATTAAAAAAAGCTAAGGTACTTGTAGTCGGCACTGGTGGCCTTGGCGCTCCGCTGCTATTGTATCTTACTGCTGCCGGTGTAGGCACTATTGGCCTTGTAGATTTTGATGTGGTAGATGATAGTAATCTACAGCGTCAAGTATTGTTTACGAGAGATGATATAGGGCAATTAAAAGTTTTAGCAGCTAAAAAACGATTGGAGGCTCTCAATCCTTATGTCCATATCATTGCGCATCAAACCGCATTGAATAGTGACAATGCCTTGGACATCATTAAAGACTATGATGTCATAGCAGATGGAACAGATAATTTTCCTACTCGCTATTTAGTAAATGATGCTTGTGTATTACTTGGCAAAGTAAATGTATATGCATCGATCTACCGATTCGAGGGCCAAGCTACCGTATTTAATTATACGAATAAAGCGGGTGAACTGGGTCCGAATTACCGAGACCTTTTCCCTACCCCCCCTCCACCAGGTTTAGTGCCTAGTTGTGCTGAAGGAGGTGTATTAGGTGTATTACCAGGTATATTAGGTAGCCTTCAAGCCAATGAAGTCATCAAAGTGATAAGTGGTGTCGGTGAAACGTTGACCGGAAGATTGTTTTTATTCGATGCTGCCACGTTTGAAACTCGTACCCTTAAAATCAAACGACGCAAAGACAATCCGCTCAATGGTGAAAACCCTTCTCAAAAAGGCCTGATAGATTATCAACAATTTTGTGGATTGGGTGGACATGAAAATACCGCAGATAAACTACCGGTAAAGTCCATTAATGTCAAACAACTGGATTCTTTGATTAAAGAAAAAGCCAACATACAGATCGTAGATGTACGGGAAGCCTATGAATATGATATCGCTAATATCCACGGTGAATTAATGCCTAAAAGCGAAGTCACCAATCATGTTCAGAAGATCGCTAAAGATAAACAAGTCGTAGTCCACTGTCGCAGTGGTAAACGCAGCGCGGATGTGATCGAATTACTTCAAGAAAAATATGGATTCGAAAATCTATATAATCTTGAAGGCGGAATACTGGCTTGGGCCAAGGAGATAGATCAAACTATGCCAACTTATTAAGTAATTGACTATGTTTCTATTGACAATTGCAAGCTTCAAATTTGTCAATTGTCAATAGAAACATTGTCAATTAAATCATTGTCAATCGTAAAAATTGTAATTGTAAACCTTTTTTTTCATAAAATAAAATTTAATAAATCATGTCACTACGATTAGGGGATGTCGTCCCAAACTTCAAAGCTCAAACCTCACAAGGGGATATTGACTTCTTCGAATGGCTCGGCGACAGCTGGGCAGTATTATTTTCTCACCCTGCTGACTTTACTCCGGTTTGTACTACAGAGTTGGGTTATATGTCTAAGTTAAAACCGGAATTTGACAAGCGGAATGTCAAGATCTTGGCGCTCAGTGTAGACCCTCTATCATCACATACGACCTGGATCGGTGATATCGAAGAGACCCAAGTCACCAAAGTCAATTATCCTCTGATAGCCGACGAAAACAAAAGTGTCGCCGAAGCCTATGGCATGATACACCCTGGATCGAGTGAAAAACATACCGTACGAAGTGTATTCGTCATTGGTCCAGATAAAAAACTGAAACTGTCATTGACTTATCCTCCTTCAACCGGTAGAAATTTTGATGAAATCCTGCGTGTAATTGATTCGTTGCAATTGACCGCTTACCATAGTGTAGCTACCCCAGTTAATTGGAAACATGGTGAAGATGTCATCATCCTTCCATCCGTATCGGATGCAGATGCTGAGGTCAAATTCCCAAAAGGATTTAGGAAGATTAAACCTTATTTGAGGTATACGCCGCAACCGAATTTGTAAACAAAGATTTAAGCTCATTGATTGAAGAGTGATTCATATGCTTGAGTCACTCTTTTTGTTTTTCATAGCTTTGTCTTCCTGGTCGATTTTTTAAAAATTAGTGTTTTATACCTCAAACATCAGTCGAACTAAGAAGGATTGAAAACTACTGACTCAGAGGACTAAAAATTAAGTTAAAGCTATCGCCTTTTGTTCAAAAAATGTCCATTTAATTAGAGGTGT
This sequence comes from Saprospiraceae bacterium, assembly GCA_043719965.1. Lineage (GTDB taxonomy): Bacteria > Bacteroidota > Bacteroidia > Chitinophagales > Saprospiraceae > JADJLQ01. The sequence goes on from JAYSTG010000473.1 coordinate 17,945, forward strand.
AAGTCTTAAAAAAGCGTAATTTAGCACTTCAAAAATTAATCTAATTGATTGGAACCGACAAATATCAAAGATCCCGAGTACTTTCATAAAGTAGTCGACTGTCAGTACGCCTGTCCGGCACATACACCTGTACCAGAATATATTAGACTTATAGCTGCCGAGCGCTACAGCGATGCATATATGATCAATTGGGAATCCAATGTATTTCCAGGCGTTTTGGGGCGTACCTGCGACAGACCCTGTGAGCCTGCTTGTCGCCGGGGTAGAGTCGAAAAAGAACCAGTAGCCATTTGCAGACTTAAGCGCGTCGCGGCTGACTATAAAGGAGATGTAAAATCCCGAATGCCTGTAGCGCCCAATATTACCAATGGAAAACGCATAGCGCTGGTCGGTAGTGGTCCCGCATCTTTGACTGTAGCCAGAGACCTTGTACCGCTGGGTTACTCCGTCGATCTATACGATGAGCAAGAATTTGGTGGAGGATTTATGCGATCTCAGATTCCATCCTTTCGACTACCTGAAACGGTGCTCAATGAAGAAGTGAATTATATACTTGACATTGGTAATATCAATACCCATTTCAAGACTTATGTCAGTAGTTTAAAAGATCTTTTGCATCAAGGGTATGATGCTGTATTTGTAGGTACAGGCGCTCCTAGGGGCAAAGATCTTGTGATCGAAGGACGAAATGAAATAAATACTAATATCCATATCGGTATCGATTGGTTGGCTAGTGTAGCTTTTAACCATATCGAAAAAATAGGTAAAAAAGTAATCGTACTAGGTGGAGGCAATACCGCTATGGACTGTTGCCGAACATCTAGAAGATTGGGAGGCACTGATGTCAAAGTAGTCGTGCGAAGCCCATTCGGCGAGATGAAAGCTTCACCGTGGGAGATCGAAGATGCACAACATGAAGATATTCCATTCTTCAATTGTCATAATCCTAAAGCATATGTTCATGAAAATGGCAAGCTGAAAGGTATGCTCTTTGAAAAAGTAGAAGCCAAAAAAGTTGACGGTAAGCGTCAATTAATTCCGACTGGCGAGGAAGTCTTTTTCGAGGCGGATGATATCATTGTAGCTATAGGCCAAGAAAATGCCTTTCCATGGATCGAAAAAGACCTTGGACTGACCTTTGATCAATGGGGCATGCCCGTAGTAGATAAAGTATCTTTTGCATCCACCCATCCTAAAGTATTTTTTGGAGGGGACAGTGCTTTTGGACCTAAAAATGTCATCACCGCCGTAGCTCATGGACATCAAGCTGCTATATCGATAGACCTAGCTTTGAACGGTAAAGATCTGAATCATCGACCAGATCCTATGACCAATCTGGCAACTACTAAAATGGGTATTCATGAATGGGCTTATAGTAGTACCGTCACTACAGATCTTCGATATAAGGTACCTCATGCCAATAAAACAGAGACTTTATCCAATCGCAAAAAAGAAGTGGAGCTGGGTTATGATGATGCTTTGGCCTTTAAAGAAGCACAACGCTGTCTTAATTGTGATGTACAAACAGTGTTTACGACTGACCGTTGTATTGAATGCGATGCTTGTGCAGATATCTGCCCCACCTCATGCATCACCTTCACAGAGAATGGAACAGAAGAAGACCTTAGAACTCGATTGGCTGAACCAGCTAATCTCCTTAGCCAAGATCTATATATCTCCAGTACTCTGCCCACCAAACGAGTAATGGTCAAGGATGAAAATGTATGTTTGCATTGCGGCCTTTGTGCAGAACGATGCCCTACAGCTGCCTGGGATATGCAACTTTTTTTATATAACACTTCTAAAGCCGGAAGTGCATGCCACGCATAGAAAAAATAAATGATTGTGTCATTCGATTGGCCAATGTCAATGGTACTGGCTCTGCCAGCGCAAATAATATGTTTGCAAAAGCTATTTTTAGAATGGGCATACCGGTTTCACCGAAAAACATATTTCCTTCTAATATACAAGGATTGCCTACATGGTATGAAATCAGAGTAAGTGAAAAAGGATATATGGGGCGGAGAGCCGGCATTGACATCATGGTCAGTGTCAATCCTCAAAGCCTGGCCAAGGATGTAGAAAATATTTCCTCCGGGGGGTATTTTATATATGACAACACTAAACCGCTAGGCAAAGAACATCTGAGAGAAGATGTGACTAATATAGGCATCCCGATGACGGAGATTTGTGCACAAAATTATGCAGATCCCAGACAACGATTATTATTCAAAAACATGGTCTATGTAGGAGCCACCGCTACTCTATTAGATATGGAGATGGCTGTATTGGAACAGATGGTTGCTGATCAATTTAAAGGCAAAGAAAAATTGGTTGCACCCAATGTCAAAGCCTTACATCTGGGAGCTCAATATTTGAAAGACCATTATGAATTACCTGCAAAATTTAAATTAGAACGACGAGACCTCAACAAAGACCTTATCCTTATCGATGGCAACAGTGCCTGTGGTTTGGGAGCTGTATTTGGTGGAGCCACTGTAGGTGCCTGGTATCCCATCACTCCATCTACTTCTTTAATGTCGGCGTATGATGACTATGCTGCTCAATACCGAGTAGATGCTAACGGTAAAAAAAAATATGCCTTCATACAAGCTGAAGATGAACTGGCAGCAATCGGTATGGCTATCGGAGCCAACTGGAATGGAGCTAGAGGGTTTACTGCAACCAGTGGTCCGGGGATATCCTTGATGAATGAATTTTTAGGCTTGGCTTATTTTGCTGAAATTCCATTAGTATTGATTGATGTGCAGCGAGGAGGCCCATCTACCGGAATGCCTACCCGCACACAACAATCTGACATACTATCCTGTGCTTATGCTTCTCATGGGGATACCAAACATCCCTTGATCTTTCCGAGTTCTCCTAAAGAGTGTTTTGATATGACAGTAGATGCATTTGATCTGGCAGAGCAATTGCAGACTCCGATCATCATCATGTCGGATCTAGATCTGGGTATGAATGAGCATAGCACTCCCCCATTCACCTGGGATGATAGTCGAGAATATAAAAGGGGCAAAGTACTTACTGCAGAGCAACTCGATCAAATCAAGGATTTTGGTCGTTACGTAGATATTGATGGTGATGCACTTACTTATCGCACCATACCAGGTACTCATCCCACTAAAGGAAGTTTTTTCACTCGGGGATCTTCCAGAGATGAAATGGCTAAGTATACAGAGGAGTCTGTTCCTTATGTTCGTAATATGGATAGACTTGCAAAAAAATGGGAGACTATAAAAACTTATTTACCTGCACCTGAATTTCCAGTCGCTCAGGAGCTGCATCAAAGTGATTACGGTATGATCTATTTTGGCACCTCAGAATATTCCTCCGAGGAAGCCGCTGATCTACTTAAAGAAGAAGGCATACAACTGGATCTGGTAAGGATCAAAGCTTTTCCATTCCATCCAACTTTATTAGAATTTATCCAAGATCATTCGAAAATCTATGTTGTAGAACAAAATCGCGATGGTCAAATGAGATCTTTATTGATCAATGAATTAAATGTCGATCCTCTTAAACTCATACCCATACTTAACTATGACGGACTACCGATCACGGCACAATTCGTTTATGATAAAGTAATGGACTCTATGGGATATTCTTCACGCCTTTCAGGCTCTTCAAATCATCAGCATGACTTATATAAAACCAGCGTTTAGACATCCGGAGTCCGCTAAAAACAAAATCGGTTTTACTAAAAAGGATTACGAAGGCGGCATTTCTACTTTATGTGCGGGTTGCGGACACGATTCGATCAGTGCTGCGATAGTCCAAGGTATATATGAACTTTCTATTCCACCACATCGTATCGCTAAGTTGTCTGGTATCGGATGTAGTTCGAAGACTCCTACCTATTTTTTAGGGAATTCACACGGATTTAATTCTGTACATGGTCGTATGCCCTCCGTGGCCACTGGAGCCTATCTAGCCAATAGAGATCTTATTTATTTGGGTGTATCGGGTGATGGGGATTCTGCTTCGATCGGTATGGGTCAATTCGTCCATGCAGTACGACGCAACCTCAATATGGTTTATATCATCATGAATAACGGTTGCTATGGTCTCACTAAAGGTCAAGATTCAGCAACTGCTGATTACGGTAGTATCAATAAATCAGGCAATACCAATCTCTTTCAAACTATAGATATGGCAGGCCTTGCTCTCGAATTAGGAGCCAGTTTTGTAGCAAGAAGTTTTTCGGGTGATAAAGAACAATTGATACCATTGATCAAGGCGGCCGTATCATTTCCAGGCTTTGCTTTTATCGATGTGATCTCACCCTGTGTCACTTTTAATAATAATAAAGGCTCGACCAAATCCTATGACTACGTACGAGAGCATATGGATGCTATCTCAGATCTTGATTTTGTACCTCCTGCTGAAGAAATCACTGCGCATATCGCCAGTGGCACTACAGAGCGGATTACATTACATGATGGAACCTATCTTCAAATTAACAAATTAGAAATGGATTGGGATCCTACAGATCGTTTATCATCCATGACCAAAATTCATAAGTCCAGAGTGGCGGATGAGATATTGACAGGATTATTGTACTACCAGCCAGGCCAACCCACACTTCATGATATCATGGATACAGTAGCGGTTCCTTTGAATGCCTTGAGTTATGAGGATCTATGCCCTGGTGCAGGAGTATTGGAAGCTTTGAATGCAAGTTTGAGATAGGTTGTTTATTGAGGTCCTTTGATTAAGCAATTCTTTGAGATTTAAGATATAAACCGATATTGTTGATAGTAAATGATCACTGAATTTGCATCTTAGATATTTTTAACTGGGAGTATAAAGGTTTACACCCACCACGATCCACCAATTTCTCCCTACTTTTATTCCCGTCATGCGCCCCAAGCTAATCTTATTCATTGTTGCAATGCTATGTGTATACTTCTTTACCACTTGCAACTATTTTGACACCGAAGATGCATCCTATGCCAATCTGATCTACATAGACTCTACAGATACCCACGAAAAAATTTTATTCAAAGCTGCCCATGTCATACCTACTGAGCGGCAATTGAAGTGGCAAGAAAAAGAATTGACTGCATTTCTTCATTTTGGCATCAATACTTTTACGGATAAGGAATGGGGTGATGGTAAAGAAGATCCGAAACTCTTCAATCCCACCAAACTCGATGCAGGACAATGGGTGTCCATACTGAAAGAAGCAGGTTTCAAACAAGTCATCCTTACTGCAAAGCACCATGATGGATTCTGTCTATGGCCTAGTCAATTTACAGAACATAGCGTAAAAAATAGTACATGGAAAAATGGACAAGGCGATGTGGTCAAGGAATTAGCTGATGCATGCGTAAAACAAAATATGGACTTGGGCTTGTATTTATCACCTTGGGATAGACATGATCCGCGATATGGCACTGAAGCCTACAATGATTATTTCAAATATCAATTGCGTGAATTATTGAGTAATTATGGTCCGATTAGCGAAGTTTGGTTTGATGGAGCAGTAGGAGAAGGCCCTAATGGCAAAAAACAGACTTATGACTGGAAAGGATATTATGAGTTGGTCAGAGACTTACAACCGGAAGCAACGATAGCAGTCATGGGACCCGATGTACGATGGGTCGGCACCGAATCAGGCTACGGTCGAGAGTCCGAATGGAGTGTAATACCCATACTGGATACTTTCGGGTGTGCAAACGCCAATGTCATGGACAATATCATTCGACCTAACATTAAAGAAACAGCAGAAGATATAGCCGGCATCAATCAACTACGGGGAGCGAAGGCGCTCAAATGGTACCCATCGGAGGTAGATGTATCTATAAGACCTGGTTGGTTTTACCACGAATCAGAAGATCGATATGTCAAATCCCCTGAAAAACTTCTGGATATCTATTTTAACTCCATTGGTAAAAACAGCAGCCTTTTATTGAACGTACCTCCTAATAAAGATGGACTCATTGCTGAAAAAGATGCTACCACTCTTAAAGTATTCAATTACAGCCTAGTCCAGATTTTTAGCCAAAACCTGGTAGACAAAGCAAGAATCGTAGAGCAAGATTTTAATCTCACCCGAACATTCAAAAAAGTAACAGACCATAAACTTATTACGTATTGGACTCCTCGCACGCACAATTCCACACCATATCTTAGCTTTGAATGGGAGGAACCTATATGGTTTAATATCTTACTGCTGAGCGAATATATTGCCAAGGGTCAGCGCGTCAATGAATTTCAATTGGAAGTATACGAAAATGAAGAGTGGGTTACTAAATTGACAGGCACCGTCATTGGGTACAAGCAACTGTTACGATTCCCCTATATCTATACTAAAAAAGCTAGGTTGATTTTTTCGGAATCAAGGCATACACCGATGATCTCCGAAGTTGGATTTTATCAAGACCTACCACATGTCCAGATAGATCCCCCAGGTAAATCTTTTATGGATAGTGTCCAGATCAAATTGAGCACGAATAATCCAGTATCAAAAATTCATTATACTCAAAATTTTTCTTTACCGACTAACTCCAGTCCATCATATGACCAACCTATTGTGCTGACCCGTAGCTCACCTTTACTGGCAATAGCTATCAATCCTGATGATCAATCTGGGTTCGTTCGAGATGAGATTTATGCTAAATCAAAGTTTAATGTAATCTTAAAAACCACTCCAAATCCAGAATACTTACACGATGGTGGTATTATTTTATGTGATGGCATTAAAGGAGATTTGGATTTTAAATCAAATAAATGGTTAGGCTATCAGAATGAAAACCTGGAAGTAGTCTTTGATCAGGCTATGCCTACCTCCATTCGCACTATATCTGTACATAGTCTTTTTCTTCCGAATGTCGACATATATCCACCCAAATCAATTAGTCTATATGGATCAAATAATAATAAGGAATATAGTTTATTGATGAAGTATATACCTGAACCGAATCCACCGGGATTAATACACTATACTTTGCCAAAGACGAATCGAACAGTCCGGTACCTTCGATTTATAATCGAAAATCAATCT